>CAMARL010000069.1 GCA_945860325.1 Spirosoma fluviale
CATTAATCCATTTTTTTGAGCAATTGATAATAAATTGGAAGCTTTTAGCGATCTAGGATTATGTGATTCACAAAAGATATAATGTGCATCTTGGGGCAATATTTGTAAAACTAAATCTAGGTCTTTATCGGCCACCATGCCTAATATGACCCATAATTCACCGATTAATTCACTTTTTATCTGATCCATTAATAAACGAATGCCACTTTCATTATGGGCCGTATCCGCAACTATTTTAGGATCATTGCTAATCATTTCAAATCGACCTTTTAATTGTGTATTTATTCGACTATTTTTTATTCCCAACTCAACTTTCTCCTTATTAAAATTAATAATCTTCATAGAGTCTAACTGGCTACACCATGCTAAGACACCTATTATGTTATTGATTTGATAGGTTCCTAGGTATGGACTAAAAATTTTAACATTGCCAAAATGTGTACTTTCTAAATCCAATTCTAAGGTCTGAGCTTTGGAAACCTTTTCTAAACGAATATCTTCTTTGGCAAATAGTATGGGAGCTTGGTTTTCATTCGCTTTCCCTATGAAAATATCTGAAATTTCTGGTTGGTATTCACTGATGGTCACGGGTATTCCCTGCTTAATTATTCCTGCTTTTTCAAAGGCAATTTCTTCTAATGAATTTCCTAAAATATCTTGATGATCATATCCTATATTCGTAATTAAGCATCCAAATGGAATAATGATGTTAGTGGAATCTAGTCTTCCCCCTAATCCTGTTTCAATGATGGCCCAGTCCACTTGTTGTTCTTTAAAATAGCAAAATGCCATAGCGACTGTCCATTCAAAAAAGGATGGACTAACTTCTTGAATAATATATTTTTTCTCGCTCACAAAAGAACTAACCCATTCTTTTGAAACTTCTATTCCATTAATTTTAATTCTTTCCGTAAATGATTTTAAATGTGGAGAGGTATAAAGGCCTACCTTAAATCCATGTTCTTGTAAAATTGAAGCTATAAAATGAGATGAGCTTCCCTTTCCATTCGTTCCCGCTATATGCAAAGATTTAAATGAATGTTGTGGATTATTTAACTGCGCACATAATGTGACAATGTTATCTAGACCTGGCTTATATGCTTTTTTCCCTTCCCTATGAAATACAGGCAGTGAATTATAAAGAAAATGGATTACCTCATCATAGGTCATCTCGTAGGCCAATATGAATTAATTGGTAGGAACTATTCGAATTGTCTTTAATCCGCTGGCTCCTTCCCTTTTTCCTTCATCTTTGGGCTGGAACTTAGCTCCCTTGATTGCTTTCTTGTATTTTTCAGCAAGAGATAATTTTACATTCGTTTTTTCAATACGGATTTCTGTCACAAGACCTTTTTCATTGACGCGAATAAAGAATGTTATTTCACCTGTTTCATTACCATTGTCAATTGAGCTGATCACTGAAGTTGGGAATGTCCAGTTTTGAGCAATCGGTTTATCACCAGCCCCGGACCCACTGCCACCCGATCCACTGCCATTTCCTGATCCAGTTCCTCCAGACCCACCTTTTCCTAAACCGGTACCTGATCCTGATCCCGAATTGGTTGATTTAGCCGTTCTTTTACCTAGCGTAAGGTTTAAATCTATAACAGGTTCTTCAGGAACAATTTCTTTAGGCGGCGGAACAACTGTTGCCTTAACCGTAACCGGACTTTCTACATTGCTCGTTATCGGAGCAACGGTATTTTGTTGGACTAACTCAGTCTCTGATTGAATAATCTGTTTCTTTTCTTCTAATTTGGGACTTGGAGCCTCCTGCTCAAAGGAGATTTCTCCCTTTGATCCTTCAGGTTCGAGCACCAAGGGCGCATTTGGATTTTCATTCCAAATTTTAACCGACCAAATAAGCAAAAAAAGCAATCCATTGAATATGATTGTAATAATCAACGCTTTAACTTGATTTTTACGTTCTAATTCTCTTTGTGCTTGATAACTAACATTCATATTAATCTTTTTTAAACACCCAAATGTCTATTTTTTTATCTTTTTTCAAGTGAGCGGCTTCTACATATGCTAAATCCATATTGTTGGCGCTTCCCAAACTAATCCTATAATAGGTTTCATTCTCTATCTTAGGTAAAATAACTGCATCTTGAAACCCCTTTTGAATTAGTTCAGATTTACCTAATTCTGCTTTCTCTAAGGTTTTAAAACTGCCGGCAACCAAGAAAATGTTATTTGCAACCTCAATATTTTTTGGAACAATAACGGGTTTTAGCGCTTCATTTTCCGATTTAACCCCATCTATAACCTCTAAATTAGCTGTTTTAGGAGGTGTAATTTCTTTATTAACCTCAAGGATTTTTTCTTGCTTTTGTTCTTTTTTAATTCGTATTGTCAACGGCGAAAATGAACTATTCACAAATTTTGAATTAGGTTCTGTTAAAATATATGCGCCCATTCCGCCAACGATAAATGCTAAAAGTATATAGGCGTAAAATTTCGATGTGATTTTTCTTGGCCCTAGCACTTCATCAACCTCCTCTTTTGTCTGCATAGGAAGATCCTCTAGAGATTTTTCGACTGGCGACTCAATTAAAACTGGTTTTTTTCTAGCTCCCGTCGACACACAATAAAGACCAAATTGGTCTAAATCATAATTAAACGTCTGATTAGGTTCAAAAACTATTTTAGATTCTTCCGTTAATGAGAATGTTCCTAAATTTCCAAAGGCCAATGGCTGAATTGTACTTAAACTATCCTTCATTTCTTTTCCAAACGCCGCCACTGATTCAAATGCCTTTTTTTGAGAAATAACATTTTGTTTCGCAATGTGCATGGCTAATATCCCATCATCTGATTTTAATCGTTCATTAAAAGCAATGGATTTTTTTCTTGGGTAAATAATGGCCTCTTTCTCGTCAAATTTAAAATCTTGTACATTGATCACAAATCCCCCAAAATTGGGTATAATTACGCAATCATGCTCTAAAAGCAAGGATTCAATCGCCAATATAAAATCAATATTTTGCATAACTAAAATGAATAGGCCACTCCCACTGTGTAATTTAAGCTTTGTTGAGGATAAAATAAATAGCGTTCATAACTTTTTCCTAAAATATTATTGGCACTCACAAATGCATTGAATTTTTTAGTGATTAAATAATTCACTTTTAAATTTAGGTCAACGATATCTGGCATCTTAATAGCCAGGCCATTTCGAGGATTAAATCCATATAAACCCCCTAAATAAAATACATCAGGTGAAACAATAATTCGATCCTTAAACGTAATGGAGTTAGTAAAAGATAAATTCATCGCTGGTTTATGAAACGGCCTCTCCAAAGTTTTTGTATTATCCACGATTAAATTTTCATAAGTATTGAAATCATATTTTAAGATGGATAAAATCTTGTCAAAAATTTGATAATTAATTTGACCTGATAAATTAACTACTTGTACCTTTTTATCTCCACCTGCATAAACCACATCAAAACGTGATGAATCAGCTCGTGACGCCGTAAAAAATCCTAAATTACTATATTCTGAATACCCAAATTTGATTTCAAAATCAAAATTACGCTCATTAGAACCTTTAATACCTCCATAAATATTACTCGACTGTATGGTGTTTTTTAACGTGATATTATTAGCCATCCAGTTATTTTCAGAGACAAACTGATTCATTGAATTAAAATAGGTATCAGCACCAAATCCCACAAAAATATGAACAAAATCTGTTGGCTTGACGTCTAATTTGACAACAGGAAATAGCCTCGTTTGATTTATGGATAGATTTTTGTCTTTTTCGTTCGATATATTAATACCAGCGGTTACGGATACGCGATTGTTTTTGTAATTAAAACTTGGGCGAATCCTATATAATTCACGTCGGTTATTCGTAGTACTTGTTGTGATTTCAGATAGAACCATATCTCCGTTTAAATAGGCAGATATTTGATCTGTTACATGTAATACCGACTGGATTTTACTCTCCCACATCCATTCTCTATTCTCAAAACTTGTCGACAAGTAATTCAATCCTGATGTTGCTGTATAATCGTATTTGGCATCTTTTTGAGCATTTCCTATACTTCCCGTATAATGGAATTTATTGTAGACTATATTTAAATCATTTAAATTCCCGGTGAATTTCTTTTCATCTCTTCCGTAAAAATTGGCTTCGGTTCTTTTAAAGCCAATGGAACCGTCTAATAAATAATTGCCAGTAAAAGTTTTACTATATAGTTTAACCTCATTTTCATTTCGTGCTGAAAACGCTGTACCCACTGGACCTCTTCTATTCGCATCATGATTAATGTAAATGCCTTGATATTGATTCTCTTTAGGAGATAGTCCAAAATGTCCATTGATTAACGTATGGCCATAATTACCTACTCCCACTTTAATCATATTTTTAAATTTGGGTCCATAAGACGAAACTAATTCATCTCCTTCTCGAGGGCCTATAATGGATGTCGTTAAAATAGCTGGACTTTTCACCTCCCATTTCCTTTCAACAAAATTATACGTCATCTTTCTACCCTTATTGGTATTCTCAACTTCCTCTAAAGCTTCGAAATTTCTAGATATTTCAGGCTTTAGCTCGATCTTACGCTCTTTTTCTAAAATAATATCATCATTCTGAATATTGCCCTCTTTTTTTTGTTGGCCATACACGATCGATTGCATACCTAGTAGTATGAACAATAAGCCGATGAATAATGTGGTCTTTTTGAGTTGAATTGTCATATTCATTACTTAATGGGTAGACTTTTTAATTTGTTTTTGGCTAATTCGATGACCGACGTATCACTTGAATTGTCAATGACCGATTTTAAAATGGCTTTAGCCTGAGGTAAATTCTTTAAAGAAAAAAAGTTTTCTGCTAATAGAATATATGATTTACCGATCACCGCGTCAGACGCTTCTGCAAATTCATTTTTGAACTTAGTCGTAATCATATCGTTTGACTCCTTAAACTTGCCTTCTCCACTTAATAATAAGGCTAATTCATATTGCGCTTCCGCTCCTATTTCATTTTTATCTAAGGTAATTACTTTGGCTAACCATTGTCTTTTAGATGCAATCTGGGTTGAATCACTGGTGAACATATCGGCTAATGCGCGGGTCAATTTAGCTTTTTCCTCTTTCGTAATATTGCTTAATGGTTCTAATTCGTTTAATAATGTAGCAATGGAATCCACATTTTTAGCTTCATACGTAATAGCAATGATTTTATTCATGGCCATGGTTTGTTGGTCTACCTCTGTATTTTTCGACTTAAACAATCGGTAAAAATGAATGGACTCAGAATACTTTTTTTGCCCCAATGATAATTCAGCAGCCCTCAATATCACTTTATTCACCTGTGGATGTTCATTTTGATCCATCACTTTTTGATAATATTGAATAGCTGTTAATGTATCATTTATTTGGTCTGCTGCATCTGCTATTAGGTAATTAGCCTCTACAATATTTTCATTTGTGGGATACTTGGCAATAAAATCTTTTAATGAACTAATGGCTTTATCAAATTTCTTTCCTTCATAGATAGCTCTTGCCGCTCCATATTTTAAATCAATGGCATCATTTTCAGACTCTGATTTGTTGGTACTTTGATAGGTATCTAGAACTTGGCCAAATTCCTCTGGTTTGCCCACTTTAATTAAGTTTTCTTGAAGGCCAACTAAAGCATCTTTAGCAATTTTTTCTGTCGTAAATTCATTGACAATTCTCTTGTAATCCTGGATAGCCAAATCGAATTTATCGCTACTCGTATAGGATTGAGCCCTTTTGAATAAAGCTTGAGCTAAAAACTCACTCGCTTTGCTTGCAGAAATTATTTCCGAAAATCCCAAAATGGCTTCTGAATATTTAGAGGCATTGAACAAAATCAAATTCTCTTGATAAAATGCTTCATCCGCAAATTTAGAATCTGGAAAACCAAGTCTTACTTGTTTCATTGCTGCCCTAGCCTCATTACCCCGATTTAAGTAAATAAGCGTCATACCCTTTTGAAACAAGGCATAATCTTTTTCCGTTTTTGCGATATCAGCTGCTTGGCTATAATAATTTAAAGCATCTTCATATTTTCGAGAGACTAAATAAGTATCAGCAAGTCTCAATAAAATGGTTGGATTATTTTTAGCATTTGGCGTCAGCTTTAAACGATCCACATACGTCTTAAATAAAGTATTTGCTTTGCTAAATTCCTTTGTGTTGAAATATGCGAAGGCTAAACCAATTCTAATCTTCTGTACAAACTCTTCCGATTTATTAGAGCTTGACATTAAAGGCGTATAAATTTGAATGGCTTCTTCAAACTTCTTTTGTACAGATAATGCTTCTGCTTTCCCTAATAAAGCCTTTAGTTTTATGTCTTCTTTTTCAGCGACTAAAATTGCCTCGTCGAAAAATTTAATTGCTGGTTCAAATTGGTTGTCATTATAGGACCTTACCCCTAAATTATACGATAAGGTCTGATAGGCTAAGTTGAGCTTAGGTGACCGATTGCTAATTCCTTTTAAATAATTAACAGCCACTTCTAAATTATCAGAATTAATAAATGCATCAGCTACTAATTCAATGGCTTCCTCCGCATACTTGCTTTTCGGAAATTTAGCATTGAAGGCCTGTATCTCATTGATCGTTTCCGACCCTTTTCCTAAATCCAATAATACTTTGGCATAATTAAAATAGGCATCTTCTTGAATCGCTGGATTGAATGATAAACTTCTAGCTACCTGAAACGCATCTAAAGTAGCCACTAAATTCCCAGCACTTAATTGGGCTAATGCGGTAGTAAATGCTGCATATTGGCCTAAAGAGTCTTTTTTAGCCACCAATTCTTTTAATGTAACTGTGGCCTCATTGTATTTTTTCGTTTTAAATAAAGAAAACCCGTATCGATATTGAGATAAAGGGCTGAACTTGGAACCCGTCATTTTTCCAAATGCCTCATAACTTTTAATCGATTTGTCGAATTGATTTAATTGAAATTGCACATCAGCGACCAATAAGGCTAATTCATCTAATCGGTATCCTGTATTCTTCTTAGCAATGATGGGTTCAGCATATTTTAATAATTCAGAGAATTTAGACTGATTGAAATAACATAAACCAATCCAATTAGGGATCTCTTTTCTGTATTTACTACTAGCTTCTGCTTTAGCGAAATCGACCGCCGCCTCTCCATATCTTTTCTCACCAAAATTAATCACTCCTGCATAATAGGACGCAGAAAGCGCATATTCCTCCTCAGGCTCCACTTTAATTTCATTAAATACAGGTAACGCTTCTAAGTTTTTCTTTAATTCAAAATAAGAAATGGCTAATTTGAATTTGGCTTCTAAATTAGTTTCAGAGGATCTACTTAGGTATTTTATCGCTTTAGCATAATCTCCATTATCGTAAAAAAATGTTCCAATACCCCTTAATAATTTAACGGCCTGCGGATGTTCTGGATTATTAGCAATAAATCGTTCCGCTAAAATTTCAGCCTCAGGTTGACTCATGTATAAAGAACACATCGTCATGTAATATTCGGCTAGTACTTTTTGGCCCGATTGCTCATTGCTTAATGGCTCAAGACTTCCTAAATATGCGGAAAATTCTTCTCGAGCCGCTACATAGTTCTTTGAATCAAAGTATTCCTTCGCTTGTCTGAAATGTAGGGTATGATCTTTGAAACTTAATGTTTGCTGGGCTATGGAGCCAAAAGAAATAAAAAAAAGAAGTATGAAGGGCAGCCAGCCAATGGGTGTATTTTTCAATTTCATTGTAAAAGATTACAGCATTCTGATTAAAACAAAAATACGATTTTTCTTCAAAATTATTGTGCTACCTAACTATTATTTTTAAGACTATTTTGCCAAATAATCAGTATTTTCTTTAACAATTGAGGTATTTATTTAAATTTACACAATATGAAGATTCACCAACAAAATAAACATATGCTAAATCTCAAACTTAAATCATTTGTGCTCTCATTGGGCATTTTTTTCTTTTCTTATCCCCTAATGGCTAGTCCGTTAATTCACTTGATTAAAATGCCTGAGCCACAAACTCATTATTTTGAAATCACCACGACTGTCGACTTGTCAAATTTATCTTATAAAAAGTCATTTGTAGATTTTAAAATGGCGGCTTGGACACCAGGATCCTATTTAATCAGGGAATTTGCAAAAAATTTAGAAGCTGTTAAAGCTGAGGCCAATGGAAAATCCATTTCAATTTCTAAAATCAATAAGAATACATGGCGTGTTGCTTTAGGTGTTGCCACCAAGAAAATTCAAGTGACTTACCGCGTTTACGCCTTTGAATTATCGGTTAGAACCTCTTTTTTAGATGATTCACATGGCTACATTAATCCGGCAAATGTTCTTTTGTATGTAAATGAATTTGCAAATCTTCCGCATGACATTCGTATTGAGCCATATAAAAACTTTAAAGTGGTTTCCACTGCCCTAAAAGAAACAGGAAAATTCACCTATCAAGCAAAAAACTTAGATGAATTAATCGACTCCCCGATTGAAATAGGAAATCAGAAAGTTTGGGATTTTAAGGTGAATGGAATTCCGCATCAAATAGCCTTTTATGGTACGACAAAAGTGGATTCAGTCAAATTTGTCGCGGACGTCACTAAGGTATGTGAAGAAGCTCAAAAGGTAATCGGCGAACATCCTTGTGATCATTATTTATTTATTATGCACAATATCGGTCGAGG
>CAMARL010000070.1 GCA_945860325.1 Spirosoma fluviale
CAACAATTTGCATCTTATGGTGCTACGTCAACCATTTCAGAGGCTGCCATAAATGCCTATTTACTTGCAAATCCATTGACCCCTGGAAAAGAATTAGAAGAGATCAATACTCAATATTGGGTTTCATCCTTTTTAGTAGGTCCTGAGTCTTGGGCTAATTTTAGACGAAGTGGTTTTCCGGTTTTAAAACCAAATTCTTTCCCAGGTAGTGATCTAAAGACAGAGCCTTTTATTCGCAGGTTAACTTATGTAGACGCAGAACTTAATGTGAACAAAGCCAATGTTCAAAAGGCTATTGAGCGACAAGGGGCGAATACAATGGATACAAGAATCTGGTGGGATAAAAAATAGTTTTGATTCCTACTATGCAAAGTCTTAAAAAAAGAGTGTTAAATGGGGAAACCCTTCACGGTTGTTGGTTAAATTTAGGAAGCCCATTGACCGCTGAAATTGTTGGTCTATCGGGTTTTGACTGGGTACTCATTGATTTAGAGCATGGCGCTGGAACTGAAATGAGTACTCTGGCCCAATTGCAAGCAATAAAAAGCACGCCGGCTATTCCTATCGTCCGAGTGGAAAGCAATGAAGCCCCTAGGATTGGGCGGGTATTGGATATGGGCGCCATGGGTGTGATGTGTCCCAAAATAAACGATGCACAAGAAGCTCAAAAGGCAGTAAATGGTCTTTTATATCCGCCCAATGGAAACAGAGGTGTGGCAAAAATGGTCAGAGCCACTGAATTTGGCCTAAAATTTCAATCCTACTATGATTCATCTACCGAGGAATTATTGGGAATTGTACAAATTGAAACCTCAGCAGCTTTAGAAAATGTGGAAGAAATTGCAGCCGTCAATGGAGTAGATGTATTATTTATTGGGCCTGCTGATTTAACCATGGAACTGGGGATTTTTGGACAATTCGACCATCCCCTATTTTTAGATGCGATCCATTTAATTACGAGTGCCGCGGAAAAATTTGGAAAGGCCACTGGAATTTTATTCTTCAACGTTTCTGAATATGAAAAATATCATGCGATGGGAATTCGCTTTTTAGCCTGCGGTGCTGATGCAACATTTGTTGCCGAAGGGGCTAGAAATATGTCCAAAAACTTAGATGAATTGAGAAAAAATAAATAGATTTTTATAAAAATCAATACGATATGACAAGCTTAGATCCATTAATCATTTTATTTATTGGCATTATTATGGTTGTTGGGGGGATTATAGGCCTCAAATTACACCCATTTTTAGCTTTGTTATTAGGAGCCTTTTCCGTAGCGATTTTAACATCTCCTGAGGCGATTCAGCAGTTTGCCATCGACAAAGGACTATCGCCAGCTGCGGCATTATCGTTAGCAAAAAAGAGTATTGGTGAACGTATTGCCACAGAATTTGGAAATACCTGCGCTAAAATTGGGATATTAATAGCTATGGCCGCCATCATAGGCAAATGTATGTTGGAAAGTGGTGCAGCAGAACGCATCATCAGATCGATTCTTAAATTTACAGGGATAGATAAGGCGCCCATTGCGTTTTTAGTCAGTAGTTTCTTTCTAGGGATACCTGTTTTTTTTGATACGGTTTTATTCTTAATGATTCCATTAGCCAAAGCCATGACATTTAGGATTGGCAAAAACTACCTTTTGCTCATATTATGTATTATGGCAGGAGCTGCAATGGCAAATTCTCTCGTACCACCAGCGCCAGGGCCTCTTTTTCTGATCGGAGAAATGCACATCCCCATAGGTCTCATGATGATTGCGGGAACTATTGTCGGGCTATTCACGATAACCTCCGGATACTTTTTCGCCAAATGGGCGAATTTAAAATGGCCCATCGAATTAAGGGATTCGCTGGATGCTAAATTAGAAGACATAAAAGTTATTTCAGCCAAAGAGACTATCAAATTACCAAGTCTAGGAATTTCCCTCTTACCCATTTTATTCCCATTGCTATTCATTTGTTTGGATACGTTCATCAATGCTTTTTTAACGAAAGGAGATACTTCAGGTAATTCTTCCTTATTGACAAATACCCTTGCCCTATTTAAATTTTTTGGGGATAAGAACGTGGCCATCATTTGTGGTGGAATTATTGCTCTTCTGGTTTTAGTAAAAGAAAAGGGGAAAGATGAAAATCTAACCTCATTTGTGCAGGCGGCTTTAATGAGTGGAGGGGGAATCATTCTAATTACAGCTGCTGGAGGTGCTTTTGGGGGGATGCTCCAACAAACCGGAATAAGCAATAGGATTGCAGAAATGACAAAGGATTATCAAATAGCGCTCATTCCGTTAGCTTTCTTTATCGCGGCAATCGTTCGGACGGCACAAGGTTCTGCGACCGTTGCCTTAATAACCGCTTCAGGAATTTTATCAGGCATGGCAAGTAATGCAAACCTTGAATTCCATCCTGTTTATTTAGGTTTAGCCATTGGATGTGGATCCAAATTAGTCCCTTGGATGAATGATGCAGGATTTTGGATCATTTGTAAACTAAGTAATTTAACAGAAAAAGAAGCTCTGAAAACGATTACACCCATGTTAGCTGTCATGGGATTTACGGGACTTATCATCATCATTATTGGCGCAAAACTCTTTCCATTAGTTTAAATATTATTATAAAATGAAAAAAATTGGATTTATCGGTCTGGGAATCATGGGGAAACCGATGGCATTGAATCTATTAAAATCAGGGTTTGATGTCAGTATTCTGAATACAAGTAAAGCTTACGTTGAATTGGGAAAAGCAGGAGCGAATGTGTGCGCCAACCTTGAAGAATTAAGTGCAAACTGTGAGGTAATCATTACGATGCTTCCTGATTCACCGGAAGTGCTGGAAGTTGTAAACCAACTAGTCAATTCGATAAAACCCGGAACTTTATTTATTGACATGTCTAGCATTGCTCCGGCGGCAACAAAAAATATCGATGATATTTTTAAGAAAAAAGGAGTAGAGGCGTTAGACGCCCCAGTTTCTGGTGGCCAAGTAGGAGCCGTCGCCGCTAGTTTATCCATCATGGTGGGTGGGAGTGAAATGGCTTTTAAAAATGCCCTACCCATTTTCGAAGCCATGGGAAAAAACATTGTACATATAGGAGAGTCTGGTGCGGGACAAATAACAAAAATATGTAATCAAATGATTGTTGGAATAACGATACAGGCCGTATCAGAAGCAATAACATTGGCAAAATCAGCAGGAGTAAATGTTGAAAAAGTAAGAGACGTATTGCTTGGCGGTTTTGCCCAAAGTAAAATATTAGATCTTCATGGAAAAAGAATGATTGACGAAAATTTTGTTCCTGGATTTACCGTGAATTTACACAACAAAGATTTAGGAATTGCTTTAAAAACAAGCCAAGAATTAGGTCTAACCTTACCTGGGACAGAAATGGCCTCCGCCTCAATGGATAAAGCTGTTAAAAAAGGAAATGGGCATTTAGACCACAGCTCCCTTATTTTAAATTTTGAATCATAAAACTTAAACTATAAAATTTAACTATTTAAACACTAGAACGATGAAACGCAATAATTTCTTAAAAGCTATAACAGCAAGTTCTGTAGGAGCAGCCCTATTAAATTCCTCGGATGCAAAAGCATCTACAGAAGTAAAAGCAGCTGCCCCTAAGAAAACGTTAATGACCGTTGGCTGCCAATCGGGTGGAACTACAATTGAAAATTTAGAATTTAAAGCTCGGCATGGCGTTTATAACATCGATGGTGGATCACCCAAAACGATTGTTGGCAAAGGCTGGGACTTAGCTGATTCATTAGCTAAGAAAGAAGCTTGTGAAAAATATGGGATCAAATTAGACGCCTACCACTTTCCATTGACATCTGCCGGCATTGACAAAGTTGAATATCCGAATATCATGTTGGGAAAAAGCCCTGAAAGGGATAGAGAAATAGAGATACTCCAACAAATGATTCAGGTAGCATCTAAATCTGGCATCAAAGTTTTGAATTACAATACGACTATTTTGCCTGTATTAAGAACGGGCCGAGTGGTAGATCCCAAAAGAGGAAATGTTGAATACAATGTTTGGAACTATCAGGAAGCATTAAAAAGGAACGACCCAAAAACAATTGCAGGTGATGTGAGCATTGAACAAATGTTTGAAAGAATTACGTATTTATTAGATCGACTTTTGCCCGTTGCCAAAGAATACAAAGTCAAATTAGCGAATCACATCGCCGATCCGCCAACACCCGTTGGATACAGAGGAATTACAAGATGGAATAGCCCCGACGTTTTTAAAGGCATTCAACGCTTTGCTCAACTATACGACAATGAATACCATGGATTCAATTTTTGTATCGGATCAATCGCCGAGGGACTAAATGATCCAGCAAGCGAAATTTTTCCGATCATAAAATGGGTAGGTGAGCGAAATCAGATTTTCAACGTCCATTTAAGAAATATAAAGGGAGGATTTAATAACTTCCGAGAAGTCTATCCTGATAATGGTGATATGAATTTTCTTAAAGTCGTACGGGCATTAAGAGATGTAGGATTTTCAGGAATGGTTATGCCGGATCACGTGCCTCACCATCATGATGATTTAAAAGGCCATCAAGCGTTTTCATTTTGCTATGGGTATATCAAAGGCTTGATTCAAGCAGTGAGCGAAGAAAAATAAAAACAAAAAAAAGGAGATCAAATTTGATCTCCTTTTTTATTCGCTGTCATCCCCAGGGGGCATCTTGCACAAAGCCCTTTCAGTATTCGCTTGATACTCAAAGTTCGGGAGTGACAGCTTCATTTCATTCGCTGTCATCCGCAGGGGGCATCTTGCACAAAGCCTAACACCATTCGCTTGATACTCAAAGTTCGGGAGTGACAGCTCCACTCTGTTTCGCTGTCAGCCCGCAGGGCATCTAGTACAAAGCCTGCCACTGTTCGCGCTGCGAACCGTGGCTTTTTTAATGGGCGTTCGTTCAATCTCGCTAGCGGAATTCACTTCCGCCCATTAAAAAAGCCCCCCAGCTTACGCTGGGAGGCCTTGTAGAGGGGAAGGGATTCGAACCCTCGGTAAGCTTGAGACCTACACACGCTTTCCAAGCGTGCTCCTTAAACCACTCGGACACCCCTCTGAATGGGATGGCAAAGCTAAGAATTTATTTTGAAGAATCGAAAAAGGAATCAATGTCCTTTTTAAATTGAATCAAACTTGGCTTGTGTATATAATACATATGACCGGATTCATAAAACTTTATGTCCACACGCGCTCTTTGCTCAGGGCGCAAAAACATATGCTCCACATCATATAAAGCCGTAAAATAAGGCGTAGCAAAATCATAATATCCACAGCCTAAATACACTTTCAAATTGGGGTTTTTGGCCATCGCATCACGCAAGCTCTCCGCCACATTTAAATACTTGTTTTGCACATTCTTGTAAGACCATGGATACACATTGCCAAATACATTATAGCCTTTCTCTTCTTTAAACTTCAATTCTTTGGACAAATAATCATTAATTGTCGCCGTAAACGGACCGTCAATATTGGCAAACGATGGATCAAAATCGACATATTCACCCGCATCATCTAAGTCGCGACCCGTAAATCGAGCGTCTAATCGGCCGACCGACAAGCCATCCCCGCGGCGTAGAGCTTTATAAAATCTGTTCTCATCCACACGTAAATTCGCCTGCAAACAAAGTTCTTTGCTAAGACCGGTCCAATAGGCCATTTTCTCAGCGATGGCATCTTTTTCTTTGGCAGACATCCAGCCACCTTTAATTAATGCAGAAGCATATTCCCCGATCGCCCAAGCCTCTGATTCTTTCAAGACATCTGCGATGGGACGGGCCAATAAAGCGGGGGCCAATTTCTTGTGATACCAGGCCGCAGCCGTATAAGAAGGAATGTATAAAGCCCTCGGCAAGTCATTTCCAATGTCATAATTATTCGTTCCAAAATTCAAGACTGCAGAAATTAAGATGACCCCATTGATATAAATCCGATGCGTATCCTGTAAATATTTAGACAATCCCGCCGCACGTGTCGTCCCATAGGATTCTCCTGCGAGGAATTTTGGGGAAGCCCAACGATCATACCGGCTTAAAAAGTTTCTAACAAATGCACCTACCGAGGTAATATCCTCCACATAGCCATGGTAATTACTCTCCTTTTCGCCATTAACCGCTCTTGAATAACCGGTAGACACAGGGTCAATAAAGACCAAATCCGTTTTATCTAACCAAGAAAATTCATTTGGAATATAGGTATAAGGTGCCGCAGTGGCTGAACCATCATCTTTCAAAAGTACCCTTTTAGGACCCACACCTCCCATGTGCAACCACAACGACGCTGACCCTGGACCCCCATTGAACGTAAATGTTACCGGCCTCTTTCCCGCATCCTCCCCTTCTTTTTGATAATAGGTAAAAAATATTTTGGACAAAACTTTCCCTGTATCCGCCTTCATATGCATGTAACCAGTAAATGCGGTATACTGAATCGTCTTCCCTCCGATTAAAATCGCATGCGTTGTTTTTACTACCTGGACCCCCTGTGGTTCAGGATCGCTTGGGACAATGGAAGCTGTCTTTTGCGAAACACCATTAAAGGAAATGGCAACCATTATAATCAACAATAATTTTTTCATCCTAAATTAATTTTAAAACGAATATAGAAATTGTTTGCCAATAAAAGGTTATTTCGTAGATTTGCACCTACTCTATATATTATATAGACTTTAATAACAACATAAGATAAAAAATGCATAGTTTCCGCACTGAGATAGAGAACCCAATCGTCGAAAAGGACATCCTTGATTTGGCAAAAAAAATTGCTCAATTTAAGGCTGGCGAAATTCATGAGGAAAAATTCAGAAGCCTACGGTTGGCTAGAGGGGTTTATGGGCAGCGCCAACAAGGCGTTCAGATGATCCGGATTAAGCTTCCTTATGGCAAAATTCAGTTTCATCAATGGAAGCGAATTGCCGATATTTCAGATGAATACTCGACTGGGAATTTACATCTAACCACTCGGCAGGACATCCAAATTCACTTTGTCTCCTTAGATCGTACTCCGGAACTTTGGGCAAAATTAGAACAAGACGATATTACTTTGCGTGAAGCCTGCGGAAATACCGTGCGTAACATTACGGCCTCACCCACTTCTGGCATAGATCCAAAAGAACTTTTTGACGTCAGCCCACACGCTGACACCGCGTTTCGTTATTTCTTGCGTAACCCTATTTGCCAAGAAATGGGACGCAAAATAAAAATATCATTCTCAAATACCGATGAAGATACTTCTTTGGCTTATTTACACGACATGGGTTTTATCCCTAAAATCGTCAACGGGCTTAAAGGGTTTAAAGTGGTTGTCGGCGGTGGCCTTGGAGCCCAACCCATGCTTGCGTATACGTCGCATGAGTTCTTAGCTGAGGACCAAGTGATTCCTTTTATTGAATCCGTACTTCGTGTTTTTGACCGTCATGGAGAACGTAATTCACGCCATAAAGCGCGTATGAAATTCTTGATTCAAAAAATTGGGTTTGAAGAATTCATGAACTTAGTGCAAGCAGAAACAAAAGCATTAAAAAATCATAGCTATCCGATTTCGGATGCAGCAGCATGGGAAGTAAGCGAGCCGACCCAATTATCGGATGTGGCAATTCCATCCTCTGAGGTTTATAAAACTTGGTTGGCCACAAATACTTTTGAGCAAAAGCAAAAAGGGTTTCATGGCGTTTACGTGCGAATTTTGAATGGAAATATTTCAAGTGACACATCTAGGTCATTAATCGACGCGCTCCAAGGGTATATTGGTGATGATGTTCGGATAACGATCAACCAAGGATTGTTGTTGAAATTTGTGCCAACGGCCAATCTACCTTATGTATTCCAAACGTTGGATGCGCATGAATTAGCAGCGCCAGGAGCAAATTCCATTGCCAATATTACGGCATGTCCAGGAACAGATACGTGTAATTTGGCGATTTCAGATTCGACTAATATTACATCCAAGTTGGAACAAGTAATCAATGATGAATTTCCTTCATTGATCCATGACAGCCAAATGAAAATTAAAATTTCGGGTTGCATGAATGCATGTGGTCAGCACAGTATGGCTTCGATCGGCTTTCATGGTTCATCGTTAAAGGCTCCCGACAAAAGGGTTTTACCTGCATTGCAAGTACTTTTAGGAGGAGCAACATTGGGAAATGGTGAGGGGCGTATCGCAGACAAAGTGATCAAAGTGCCTTCGAAAAGAGGTCCACAAGTACTGAGAATTGTTTTGAATAATTACGAAGAAAATGCACAGGATGGGGAATATTTCCATGAATATTATGACCGCTTAGGCGAAAATCATTTTTATACATTGATCAAACCATTGGCCGATTTATCCAATTTAGTTCAAGACGATTTTATCGATTGGGGTGCCTCAGAAAACTTTATTACGGAAATTGGCGTAGGAGAATGTGCCGGTGTCATGATCGATTTGGTGGCAACTTTACTTTTTGAATCTCAAGAAAAATACGAATGGACCGTTGCAGCTTTGGAGGACAAACGTTGGGCCGATGCGATTTACCATGGCTATTCCGTATTTATTTCGGCTGCCAAAGC
>CAMARL010000071.1 GCA_945860325.1 Spirosoma fluviale
CTGTCTTAATCGAACTCACAGCACCCGTTAAATCAGATTTACGTTGAGTACCGTAACCGATCACGACTACTTCAGATAAGTTCTGAGCATTTGCTGCCAAAACAACATTGATCAATGTCTGACTTCCTACCGTGATGGTTTTGCTGTCATAACCCACTGAAGTAAATGTTAATTGGCTACTTGCGCCAGGAACCGAGATGGTATACTTTCCATCGATGTTTGTACTTGTTCCTCTACTGGTTTCCTTTAGTATGATGTTAACACCCACTAAAGCCTCACCTTTTTCATCAGTCACCTTTCCGGTGATGGTTTGAGATTGTGCCATTGCACTCCATGACATGGAGACTAGGCATACCAGCAAAAACAAAATTTTGCTTAGTAAATTTTTTTTCATGTGTAAGTAGTTTAAGTAAACTGTAAAATAAATAAACGTAATTTTTTAAAGGTACGCATTTTAAAAGTTGAAAATGTCAAAAACAACAACTTTTGTATAAATTAATCTTAAATTATCAATAAATTTATTTTATGGAATGTTAATATATATAGGTATTCATTGGTCTAAATACGCTGTAAAGCCTATTAAGGATTGATATTCTTTGTTGATTATATAAATGAAAGATTAAAATGAAAAATGCCAACAGAAGAGATTTTATAAAAAAAGCATCGATTCTAAGTTTAAATGCCGGAATTTTATCAAAATCGAATTTTTCGATCATTTCAAAAAAATCCAATAAGCCATTTATTTTAGGCGGAGTGAAGACTATTAATCCGGGCCAATGGATTAAATGGCCTATTTGGGATGCGGAGAAAGACGAAAAAATCCTATTAGAAGTGATGCGAAGCGGCGTTTGGTCGAGATCAAAAACAGTCATCCAATTCGAACAGGCTTGGGCAAATTTGATCGGTTCCAAAAGGTGTATGACGGTGGTCAATGGAACAAACGCACTGATCATTGCGCTACACCAATCCCAAATTAACGCAGGTGATGAGGTCATTGTGACTCCTTATACATTCATCGCTACCATACAATCCATCTTAGCGAATGGCGCGATCCCCATTTTTGTGGATGTAGACCCGTCGACTTTCCAAATGGATCCCGCTAAAATCGAGGCTAAAATAACTAAAAGAACAAAAGCCATCATGCCTGTCCATATTTTAGGGCTTCCCTCTGATATGATTCGGATTATGGCCATAGCCAAAAAACATAATCTAACGGTGATTGAAGACGCATGTCAGGCCCCTTTGGCGGAAATCAATCATCAAAAAATAGGGACTTTCGGCAAAGCAGCTTGCTTTAGTTTTCAAAACTCTAAAAATATAGCCATCGGCGAAGGTGGCGCCATCATCAGCGACGATGACGCGTTCATGGATGCCTGTTATTCCTATCATAATTTAGGCTTACCTTATGGAATCGCCACCGGATCTGTGACCGCTGGCAGTCAAATGCAAGCAAATAAATTGAGATTTTCAGAATATCAAGCGGCGATTGGCCTAGCCCAACTAACCCGACTGGAAGCGCAAACGGAGACGAGAAATCAAAATGCGAATTATTTAACTTCCTTATTAAAAACCATTCCAGGCATACATGTTTTGCGTTTATACCCGGAAGTAACTAAAGCGGCCTATCATTTATATCCCTTTCGATATGATCAATCAGCATTTAAAGGTTTGTCTAGAGCCCAATTTTTACAGGCATTAGACGCGGAAGGGGTTCCTTGCATGGGCGGATATACGGCATTAAATACGCAACCTTTCTTGAAACAGACGTTTGAATCGGTCAATTTCAAAAAAATGTACCATTCGGGTGAACTGAATTATGCCACCTATATGGAGCAGAACCAATGTCCCTTAAATGATACCTTATGTAATGAAGCGGTTTGGTTCACACAGAATATGCTTTTGGGCACCAAAAACGATATGGATTTAATTTTCCAAGCGATCCAGCGCATTCATACGCATGCAGATGAAATCAAGAAGAAGCTCCAATGAAACAAGCTCCATTGATTGCATCCTGTTTTGATTCTGGCTTTTTAGAGGCGCACGATACTTATAATGCCATGTCGGTGGCGAGCGACGGAGGCTTATATTATGTATTATCGTCCGATAAATTAGATGTGGGTGGTCAAATGTTTCGTTTTGATCCTTTAAAGGAAGAGATCAAATTCTTAGGTGACCTAAATATCATTTGTGGGGAGGCCCATAAAAATAGCATCGCCCAAGGAAAAAGCCACGTCTTATTTTATGAATTTCAAAACAAGCTGTACTTTTCTACCCATGTCGGATATTATCAACTCATCGACGGCATGGATCGTTTGCCCGAACAGGCGCCGGATGGTTTTGATTTATATCCAGGAGGGCATATTTTATCCTATGATTTACAAGAAGAATCCTTTGCCGATTTAGCCATGATCCCCAATGGAGAGGGTGTGGTCACCATGGTCATGGATACAAAAAGGGGAAATATCTTTGGGATTACTTGGCCCACGGGACATTTTTTCTGCTATCAAGTAAAGGAAAAAAAGCTAACGCTTTTGGACAAGATTTCAGGGAACGGGGAAGCGGGAACGCCAGGCATCGATTTTCGTTCCTTATGTCGGTCGCTGGTCGTCGACGAAGACACGGGTTTTTGTTATTATACGACCATCGAAGGAGACATATTTTACATGAATCCTTTTGAAATGAAAATAAGCCAATTAGAAAAGGCTCATTTACGTTTGGATTATTTCGGAAAATACGATCCTACGTTACCTGGTACGATGGGATATCACTGGCGACAAATCTTTTGGTATGCTGCTGAACATGTAGCCTATGGCGTTCATGGAAATTCAGGTTACTTATTTAAATTTGACCCGAAGGCGCAAACCGTGGAAATTGTCGATCGCATCACTTCCCTACCCTCAAAAAAATCCGGCTTTTTTGATCAATTCAGCTATGGCTATTTAGGATTTGCGTTGGGGCCCGACGGGAAAACCATTTATTATTTAACAGGCGGACCCATTTATGAAAATGGCAAAAGGGTTGAGGGAGAAAAATCCATTGCCAAAGGTGCAGCGAAAGGATTAGAAAACCTGCACTTAATTACGTACGAAATACCAACTAACACCTATCAAGATCATGGAGCCATTTTTTATGAAAATGGGGACAGACCTTTATATGTAAATTCAATTGCAGTCGATACCAGGGGAAATGTGTATACCTTGGCCAGAATTAATCGAGAGGGTCGGATCGTCACGGATTTAATCAAAATCAAATTAGAAGCATGAAAATAAGGCTCATTTTATTTCTTTATTTGGCGACGATCGGCATCTGTTTTTCGCAGTCGGCGATGCAAGTGGGTATTGCCAAAATCAATATTACACCCAAATCCCCCGCATTTATGACGGGTTATGCGAATCGCGATAAGCCCTCAGAAGGAGTTCTTCATGATTTATGGGCGAAGGCTATTGTGCTTTCCAACAAACAAGAAAAAATGATCATCGTGACCACGGACTTGTTGGGGCTTTCGCATCAGGTTTCTGAGGAGGTAGCAGAGAAAATTCAGGGAAAATTGGGGATTGAGAGGCGCCAACTCATGTTCAATTCCTCCCATACGCATTCTGGGCCTATGATCTGGCCGTCTTTAAGTGTCATATCAGAATATAATCCAGCAGATCAAAAAATCGTTTCGGAATACACCCAAGTTTTGGTTGACAAATTAGTCACTGTGATTGTCAACGCCTGTGAGCATCAGGAACCCATGCAAGTATTTGTGGGACATACATCGGCCGACTTTGCCATCAATCGAAGAGCTTTGGCCGCCCAGAAAAATGGCATTAACCTCCCTGGGCCTATCGATCATGAGGTACCGGTTTTAAAATTCATGAATGCATCGGAGGAAATCAAGGCTGTTTTATTTGGCTATGCGTGTCACAATACGACCTTGATGGGAAATAATTATTTAATCAATGGCGACTATGCGGGGTTTGCCCAGATTGACATTGAGAAAAAAATTCCTACAGCCACTGCCTTTTTTATTTTAGGTTGCGCTGGGGATCAAAACCCGGAACCCCGCGGGACAGTGGAACTTGCTACAAAACATGGAAGTACCCTCGCAGACCAAGTGGTCAATTTGGTCCACTCAAAAGATTTAAAGCCCATAAAAAATGAGCTTCAATCCTATTTCAGTACCATCCCATTGAAATTCAAAAAAGTGCCGGTGGCTGATTATCAAAAAGACTTACAGAGTCCAGATAAGTTTATCCAAAGAAGGGCTAAATTGATGTTGGAGGCCTATAATAAAGGTTGGAATACCGAAACGTACACCTATCCTATCCAAGGAATTCGATTGGGCAATGAATTCAGAATGATTGCCTTGGGTGGCGAAGTGGTCGTTGATTATTCATTGAGGACCAAAAAAGAATTTCCTGGTAAAAATATTTTTGTGGCCGGATATAGCAATGAGGTCATGTGCTATATCCCCTCAGAACGCGTTTTACAAGAAGGTGGATATGAGGCGGATTCAAGTATGATCTATTATGGAATGCCGGGACCCTTTGAAAATGGCATTGAAGAAAAAATCATGGCCGCTATTTACTTAACTATAAAAAAAATAAAATAAATTACATATTCAAAAACCTAAACCTATGAAAAACATAGTACAAGCAAATTCTCGGAGAGAATTTATGATCAAGGCAGCTACGGCTGCTATGGCGGGGCCTTTATTATTTACCAATGAAGCGGTTGCTAAGATACCGGCGGGTACAAAATTAAGACATGCAGCCATTGGAGTAGGTGGAATGGGTTGGGGTGATTTGCAACAATTCAAAAAACATGCATCGGTCGAGATTGTCGCCGTTTGTGATGTAGATGAAAAAAAACTAAAACGTGCTTCGGACTTGTGTCCAGGGGCGCGGACTTATACCGATTACCGTGAATTATTAAAAGCGGAGCAGGACAACATTGATTCCGTGAATGTAACGGTGCCGGATCATAATCACTATGCGATTGCGGTGCAGGCAATCCGAAATAAAAAACATGTGTATTGCCAAAAACCTATGTGCCATGATGTGGCTGAGGTGCGTGCATTAACCAAAGAGGCAGTAAAAGCGGGCGTTACGACTCAATTAGGAACTCAAATTGCCTCTACGATGGGAGACCGAACTGGGGTAATTATGATTAAACAAGGCCTCATAGGCAAAGTAACACATGCTTATTTATGTTCCAATCGGCCTGGAGCGGTAGCTAAATACCGATTAGTGGGTCCAAGACCTGCACAGGGACAGGAAGTTCCCTCGCATTTACATTGGGATCAGTGGATAGGAACAGCGCCGGTAAGGCCTTATGCACCCGATATTTACCATTCGGCTATTTGGAGAACTTGGCAGGATTTTGGAACGGGTTGGTCTGGAGATATTGGTTGCCATATTTTTGATGCGGTTTGGAAAGGGTTGGGATTGAAGCCCCCTAAATCGGTCGTGGCAGAAGTACAAAAATCGTGGCAAAATTCACCTGAGCGCCGTGCAGATACGTGGCCACAGGGAAATCATATTACGTGGCAATTTCCGGGAAATGAGATGACTGAAAAGGATACACTCCAATTAGAATGGTTTGATGGCGAGTTTTATCCACCCAAAGAAATTATGGATTTATATAAGGATGGAGAATATCCAGCTGAATCTGCGATGTTGATCGGTACCGAAGGCGCCTTGTTAATTCCTCATGGAAAAATGCCTGTTTACATTCCATTTGGCAAACCGAAAGACGTGAAAATACCGACATTGGCTGAGCGAAATCATTACCATCATTTTGTGGATGCCTGTTTGGGAGGAGAGAAAACGGAGTCGCATTTTGCACAATCGGGACCCATGGCGGAAGCGGTGTTATTAGGAACGATCGCGATTCGCGTGCCGGACCAATTGCTAACTTGGGATTCGGCTAAAATGAAATTCCCTAATTACCCAGCAGCGGAGAAATTTTTAAGGAGAACCTATCGAAAAGGTTGGGAGGTCAAAGGATTTTAAACAGATTTAGATTTTAACATGAGGGTAACCCTGCTCCTTGTATTTATTTTATGTTGCGCTCAAATTCCAAGGAGCAATGAATGGGATATATCTCCAGTGAGAACGCCCGCTCAGGAAAAATCAACGTTTAAAATAGAGCCTGGATTTATGATCGAATTAGTCGCCTCAGAGCCCATGGTCCAAGAACCGGTGGCCATGAGCTTTGATGGAGACGGAAGGCTATGGGTCGTAGAAATGCGCGGATTTATGCCGGATATTGCCGGCAAAGGAGAGGTTGAAAAATCGGGCAGGATTTCGATTTTAGAAGATCAAGATGGAGATGGGGTGATGGACAAAAGCACGATTTATTTAGATGGATTGATTCTTCCTCGGGCTTTAGGACTCATTAAGGGAGGGGCATTAATTTCTGAAAACAAAGCGCTTTGGTTGACACAAGATACCAATGGCGACTTAAAAGCCGATACAAAAGTTCTATTGGATTCAACGTATGCAAAAAATGGAGCGCCGGAACATTCGGATAATGGGCTTCTATTAAATTTGGACAACTGGTATTACAATGTAAAATCGAGGCTTCGGTATCGCCTCATGGAGGGGAAATGGCAGCGAGATAGTACTGAATTTAGGGGCCAATGGGGCATGAGTCATGATGACCAAGGAAGGTTGTTTTATAATTATAATTGGTCGCAATTGCATGCTGATTTAGTGCCGGCCAACAGCATTACCCGAAATAAAAATCACAGCATCAGTTCCGGGATTGATCATGGCTTAACCACCGATCGAAGAATTTATCCAATCCGATCAAATCCAGCGATTAACAGAGGATATATTGAGGGTACTTTAGATAAGAAAGGAAGGCTCAGGGAATTTACGGCCGCTTGCTCGCCCTTGGTTTTAAGAAGTACGCTTTTCCCTACCCAGTATTATGGCAATGCTTTGGTATGTGAACCGGCAGGGAATTTAATCAAGCGAAATGTGGTTACTGAAAAAAATGGGATTTTACAGGCCTACGTTCCTCATCCCCAACAAGAGTTTTTGGCCTCTACTGACGAACGATTCAGACCAACCCAAATGGCATTAGGACCTGATGGGGCATTGTATATAGCGGATATGTACCATGGAATCATTCAGCATGGTTCTTACATGACCCCCTATTTAAAAGAACAAAATATTAAAAGAAAATTAGATGCGCCCGTTCACATGGGAAGAATTTGGCGCATCGTTCCAAAAGGTAAAAATGTCAAAAAAGTCCAAGCTTTACAGCAAGCCAGTGGTTCAAAATTAATTTCATTTTTAAGCCATCCAGATGGTTTTTACCGTGATATGGCTCAAAGGCTACTCATTGAAAAACAGGATAAATCACTTATTCCAGAACTGAAAAAAACAGTCAAAAAGAATACGTCTACTTTAGGCCGTTTACATGCCTTGTGGACCTTGGAAGGAATGCAAGCCGCTGATGCAGAATTCCTAATCTCATTATTTTCAGATGAGAACAGCCTAATTAAAAATAATGCCTTACGCTTGTTGGGCCAAAAACCCAATACATCCACTGACTTATTAGACGACAAACTAATATCCATCGCACAGCGAGCTAAACACACTGAGGCGGTCCAATTAGCCTTAAGTGTTCATTTGGCCAGCGTTAAAAGCCAACAAAAAATACTGGGTATTTTGTTAAGTCAGCATATACATTCAGGCCTATTTAGGGATGCTGTGATGAGTAGTTTATGGAATCGAGAATATGAATTTCTAAGCTATTTGATTTCATTGAAAAATTGGGTCGAGCCTACGGCCGACAAAGAAATTATGCTAGAAATGATCACTTCAGCTGTTGTGAAAAAAGGAAAAGAAAGTGAAATAAAAGATTTATTGGCGCTCATTGATTCGAAAGGGAAAGGGTCATTTACATGGAAAGAAAAAGTCCTTTTGACATCACTGGCGATTCAAGCACCCAATAGGAAAGACCTGAAACCTATCCAATTGGCCGCAATGCCTGCTATTTTCAAAGAGAAAAATAAAATTTTGGATGAAAACAAATGGATTGTTTTGGAAAATATGTTTCATTGGCCTCAAAAGACCATGGTTAGCCAGAAGGATTCGAAAAGTTTTTTGGATGAAAAATCTTTAATTCAGTTTGCGGAGGGCCGACAAAAATATTTGGCCACTTGTTCAGGTTGCCATGGGGTGGACGGCAAGGGGATCAACCGATTTGCGCCGCCATTAGGGGGCTCCGAGTGGGTTTTGGGGGATGCCACTACCCTATCGCTGATTGTATTGCATGGGATGGAGGGTCCGATGGTGGTGGCTGGAAAAAAATATGATGCTCCGACTATTTTACCTGTGATGCCCGCACATTCCACCATGGGAGATGCGGACATAGCCTCTATTTTAACTTACATTCGAAATGAGTGGGGAAATCAAGCAGAGCCCGTTTTGAGCCGATTTGTTTTTTCAACAAGAAATGTATCCCAAGGGCGAGTATATCCTTGGAAAATCAATGA
>CAMARL010000072.1 GCA_945860325.1 Spirosoma fluviale
TATTTAAAGTTCCCGTTCCTAAGGAAACGAGATTCCACGAGTTATATGCGATCGATGTGAAATTCAAGCCAACCCTATTTAGCGAAATGAAAATCATCGCAAAACCACTTGAAAAAATCCCAGAATTGAATGCTTCTAAAGATAAAGCAAGAGTACGTACTCGTGCTGTGGCTAAAGATAAAAGAGCCTTCCTACTTGTAGATGAAATCTTTTTAAATTAATGATCATGAAATTCCGATACTTGATTTTTACGTTTGTGTTGTTTGCTGTGTCCCAATTGCATGGACAAGAAATTGCTTCCAAGGCCAGTTACTTGGAAAAAATCAAAGCAGAAATGTTGGTAGAATGGCCTAAAAACAGAACCATCAACCTAGTATTCCATGGTCATTCTGTTCCAGCTGGATACTTTAAAACTCCCACGGTTAATACACTAGCATCTTATCCCTATTTGGTTTTAAAAGATATAAAATCAGCCTATCCAATGACGGTAGTCAATGTGATCAATACGTCGATTGGCGGAGAAAACTCGGAAAGTGGACTTAAAAGATTTGAGGCTGACGTACTGACGCACAAACCTGATGTATTGTTTATTGATTATGCATTAAATGATCGGGGTATGGGTTTGGAGCGAGCAAAAGCGGCATGGGAAAAAATGATCCGATTGGCGTTAGAAAAAAATATTAAGGTTATTTTATTGACCCCTAGTCCAGACCAAAGAGTGGACATCAAGGATGATCTTTCCATTTTAGACCAACATGCGAACCAAATCAAAGAACTAGCGAAAAGCTTTCAAATCGGTTTGATCGATACCTATGCCTTGTATAAAAATAAAGTGAAAAGCGGCAGTAATTTAGTCGACTATATGTCCCAGGTGAATCACCCGAATGAAAAGGGACACCAAATGATAACGGACGAAATCATGGGTTACTTCAAATAAAAAATCCGCTCGGTCTGAGCGGATTTTTTTGTTCTCATTATGACAAGACTACAATTTCTTGATCTTAATATTTCTAAACCAAACTGGGTTTCCGTGATCTTGAAGCGCTAAGCGTCCCTTCATATTTAATCCAAAAGCAGGCATGGTCTTAAATTTGGAACCAGCAATCATCGTTTTCCAATTCGCATCGTCATAACGTGTTTCTACTACCTTCACTCCGTTCAGATATTGTTGTAGCAAACCGCGATTACATACAATACGCGCTGTGTTCCATTCGCCAACTGGCTTCACAGGCTCAGAAGATGATTTAATTAAATCATATAAATCCCCAGAACGGTGATTAAATATTTTGCCATCAGGGTGGCCATCATTATCGAGCACTTGCATTTCAGGGCCTGTATTATACGTACTGCCGTATTTTAGATCTTCCGTTACATTAAATATAATTCCTGAATTTCCATTTTTTGAAATTCTCCACTCCAATGAAAAATCATAGTTTTCATATTCCGCATCTGTAATTAAATCACCGCGTTCTTTTTTGGTCATATCAAAAGAAATAACATTATCCTCCACGGTCCAGCAATTACCAATCATACCCGGTTTGTTATAGGTATGCCAACCATTTAAAGTCTTTCCGTCAAATAATAATTGGAACCCAGCCTTTTTCTCCTTGGCAGTCAATGTGTTTAAGCTTTGGGCAAAAGACATTAGGCCAAAGGTCACTAGTGCACATGTTAATATCAGTTTTTTCATTTTAAATAAGTTTTTTGAATTGCAATACTACTAAAATTTTATCCTTTCATGCAAATTTTGAATAAAAAAGAGCACGCAAAACTCTCATAATTCTTCGTAAATTGCATGCTAATTTGAATTGAATGAAAACAAAAGTAAAACCAAAAGCTTCCATCAACATCGTAACCTTAGGTTGTTCGAAAAACCTCGTTGACTCGGAAGTACTTTATACCCAACTAAAAGGCAATGGCCTAGAAGTGACGCATGAAGCAAAAAAGGACACGGCATCTATTGTTGTGGTCAATACTTGTGGTTTTATTGACACTGCAAAACAAGAATCCATCGACACGATCTTACGATATGTAGACGCAAAGGAAGCTGGGAAAATAGATAAATTATATGTGACGGGTTGCTTATCGCATCGGTACAAGGACGATTTAGAAAAAGAAATTCCCCTGGTTGACGCTTTCTTTGGCACCAATGAATTACCTAGGTTACTTAAGGCCTTAAAGGCAGATTATAAGCATGAGTTAGTGGGCGAAAGGTTTCTGACCACACCCGCTCATTTTGCCTATTTGAAGATTGCTGAGGGCTGCGATAGACCATGTAGTTTTTGTGCAATCCCCATCATGCGAGGGAAACACGTTTCTAGAAATATGGACGAATTGGTTTTAGAGGCCAACTCATTAGCCAAAAAAGGAACCAAAGAATTAATCTTGATCGCCCAAGATTTAACCTTTTACGGATTAGATTTAAAAGGAGGTCAAACAGGCGGGCGCAAGTTAAAAGAACTATTAGAGCGACTTTCAGATGTCAATGGAATCGAATGGATTCGCTTACAATATGCGTATCCGGCCGGCTTTCCATTGGAAATTCTAGACACGATGGCTGAGCGTGAAAATATTTGTCGCTACTTAGATATGCCCTTACAGAGTGGTTCAGATGCGATGTTGAAGCACATGCGCAGAGGAATTACCCGTGAAAAAACGGAGGCGCTGATCGAAACTATACGCGAAAAAGTTCCAGGCATTGCCTTGCGAACCACCTTGATTTCTGGGTATCCAGGTGAAACTGAGGCGGATTTTGAGGAGACCTATTCGTTTGTCGAGCGTATGCGATTTGACCGTTTGGGTATCTTTAATTATAGCCATGAAGAAAACACGCATGCGTATTTGGTGGAGGATAATGTGCCAGAGGAAGTGAAACAAGAGAGGTCGGATGAAATCATGGCACTCCAACAAACCATTTCGGAGGAACTAAATCAAGCAAAAGTAGGCCAAACGGTGAAAGTTTTAGTTGATAGGAAAGAGAGTGGATATTTTGTTGGCCGAACCGAATTTGATAGCCCAGAAGTTGACAATGAAGTCCTAATCCCTGCCGAACAATATGCAAGGCTTGGTGATTTTGTTCATGTTAAAATCAATAAGGCAGAGGAGTTTGATCTATATGGAGATATTGTTAGTATCTAGGAATACTTGGGTCAATTTTTAAAGACCAAGCATCGATCCCACCCGATACATTATAAAGGTTAGTAAAACCCTTTTCTTGTTGTAAAAATCGAATCACGTGGGCAGATCTCATCCCATGATGGCACATAACAAGGCATTTTTTATGGACCGGCAAGCTCGCAATATTAGTGGGAACATGGTGCATAGGAATTTGTAACGTATCAGGAATGGAAGCTATTTCAAACTCATCTAATTCCCGAACATCTAAGATATAGGCTTCGTTTTGTTGCAATAAGGCAAATGCTTCGTCGACTTGAATTTCCCGCACTTCATCTAAATTCGTTTTAGGAAAAATATTTACGGCAGCATTAGCTTCTCGCTCAACTTTAAAATGCTTCATCGACATGTCGCGAGCATCCCAACGAACAAGTGCGCCCTGTGCTGGAGATGAAAAACCGGCTAAATAAAAGATCGCTTCCTTTGCTTGCAAAAGGCCCATGATCCCAGGTATAAATCCTAGGACTCCCACTTCATCGCAATTAGGAATCTCTGACATGTTGGGCGATTCTGGGAATAAACACCGATACGTTGCCGTGCGAGCACCATTAGGCAATAGCGCATTACAAACACTTAATAAGCCTTCCCAAGCGTGAATGGCAGCATATACAAACGGCTTTTCTAAAGAAACGCAATGGTCATTAATTAAATAACGGGCGGCGAAATTATCCGTACAATCTATGACTAAATCTGCTTTTTGAATAAATTCAGCCGCATTTTCAGATGTCAATTTAACTTCGAAACTACTTACGTTGACCTCCGGATTCAAGTTCTGTAAATATCTTTGGGCTAAAAGAGCTTTGGATTGCCCCACCTCCGCCGAGGTGTAAATAACTTGTCGGCCTAAATTGGACAAATCGACCACATCGGGATCCACGATACTGATCTGACCTATGCCGGCAGCAGCCAAATAAGGAAGTGCGGCAACTCCTAAGCCTCCAGCTCCCACAACTAAAACATAAGAAGCCTTTAAAGCAAGCTGTTTCTCTATACCCCACTCCGGAAGTTTTAGCTGTTTTTGATAACGAATAAGTTCAGATGGTGTCAACATATTAAATAAAAAAAGCCTCCTTGAAATTCAAGGAGGCTAATTTCGTTAATTTTTTATTAAAAACTATACGCTCAATGTACCTTTACGTGCAGATTGAATTAAAGTTTTCTCAAAACCATTCTTATTGATGGTACGAATTGCCTTCGCAGAAACTTTCATACGAACCCAAACACCTTCAGATTCTAAGAAAAATTTCTTCGTTTGCAAGTTTGGAAAAAACTTACGTTTTGTCTTATTATTAGCGTGAGAAACGTGGTTTCCTACTCTTGTTCTTTTTCCTGTTAATTGACAAACCTTTGCCATAATGATATATTTTAATTTTTGCTTATGCTTCTAAATACTATTGTAGTTAAAAGGGATTGCAAAAGTAGAAATATTTTTTGAAAAACACAATCCTACATGTAAAAATTATAAAATGTAATTCCCTTTCCGAGTCAATGCGTATATTTGGAAATGAGAAAGCCGAGTTCTCCAAAAACAAGTCAAAAATCTTTCCTAAAAAAGTTCATTTCTTCGCTTATTTGGCTCGGAACTTTGCCCCTCTGTCTATATACAATTCTCACGTATGTATTAAGTTATTCCCTCGTAATTGACCATTGGCTTGCCGGGTTTATCATGATGACGATGCCCTATGCCCAAGTATTATGTTTTATTTCTTTATTGTTTTGGTTATTCCAAAGGGCAAAAAGAGCGCTATTACCACTGACCGTTTTGTTGTTAGGCTATAGTTTCATCCAAAGAAGTTTCGTTTTAAATAGCCCAAATGCCTTAGTCAAAAATTCCGTTAAGGTATTAAGCTATAATGTTTACGGCATGTATTCCAATAATTATGAGGCAAAAAAGGAATCTTTAACCAAACTAAAAGCCTTTATGCTCGATTATACGGCGGATATAAAATGCTTTCAGGAATTTTATTCCAATACGGATCGAAAGCCCTATAGAAGCATCACCATGATGACTGAACAATATCCAAATTATGCCTTCATTCCTTTAAGAGAAGATCTTTTTGACAAGAACGAAAAGATGGGATTGGCCATTTTTACTAAATATCCCATCATCCATAAAGAAGGAAAACAATTTGCTAATTCCACAAATGGATATTTGTTGGCCGACCTAGTCATCAACCAGGATACCGTCAGAATCATCAACCTCCAATTGTGGTCCATGGGGATCCGAGTGGGAAAAGTAACGGGAAAGATCCGAGATCAAGATTACGAAGATGCTAAAAAAGAAGGCAGGGGAATTATAGCCTCCATGCGAAAAGGCTTTATTAACCACCGAGATGAGATGAATCAGATCAATCGATTAATCCAACAAAGTCAATTTCCTGTCATCGTCGTGGGTGATTTAAATGAAACCCCCTATGGCTGGGCCTATGGGACCATTCGCGAGCGCTTAAAAAATTCGTTCGAAGAAGCTGGGCGTGGTTTTGGATTTACGTTAAACAGAAGCCCTTATTTTGTTCGGATCGATAACCAATTTTTCTCGGATGATTGGAATGTCATCCAATTTAGAACCCTCCGAAATATCAATTATTCAGACCATTTTCCTTTGATTGCCGATTACACATTGAAGAAAAATGAAAGCAGAAACTAACCAATTATGGAAAGTTTTAGGCATCACATTCGGCGTGGCGGTCACCCTAGGCGGAACCGTTGGCACCGGCATTTTACGTAAACCAGGAGCCATCGCGGCGGCTCTTCATAGTCCAACTTTAATTATCGCACTTTGGGTTTTCGTCGCCATTTATGCAATCTTAGGTGTTAGTTGCGTGCTCGAATTAAGTTTGTCCATTCCCAAAGCTGGTGCTTGGTATGGCTACGCTGAACGCGCATTCGGTCGATACATTGGATTTTTAGTGGGGCTGTCTAGTTGGCTCGGCACCGTCACCGCCCTCGGCTTTGGTGCCTACACTTTCTCAGAATACCTTGCCATCCTTTTTCCATTATTGTCAAGCTACCTGGTTTACTGCAGTTTAGGGATTTTAATTTTGCTCTGGGCTTTTCACCAATTAGGTGTGGTCTTAGCAGGAAAATCCCAGGAATGGCTTAGTGGAATTAAAGCTATTGCCCTTTTGTTTTTTATTGGCATCTGCGCATTCATGGGAAATGGCGGCGCCATCTCTGAATCCCCTTCAGCGCCCATCGGCCTGCCTCTATGGTCGGGAATTATGACTGCATTGTTGTCCATATTTTACGCGTTTGACGGTTGGCACACCGCCGCCTACTTCACCGAAGAAAACAAAAACCCGGAAAAATCGATGCCTAAATCCATGTTTATAGGCGTCATCGTTGTGGCCTTTATTTACATCATGATCAACATCGCCATTTTATATAGCCTTCCTTTTTCTATTTTGAGCCAAAGCAAATTGGCCGCCGCCGATACCATGACCTATATTTTTGGTGCTAATATGGGAAGGTGGATCACATTATTCTTGATGGTCAGTATTTTAGGAATTTTAAATACGCAAGTTATGTTTGCGCCAAGAGTCATTTTTTCGATGAGTCGGGATGGCCTATTCTTTAAAAAGGCAAGTGAAATAAATGCAGTAGGTAGTCCAAGTTTCGCCACCCATATCACGCTGGTGCTCGCATGCTTATTTTTATTAGTGGGCAAGGATATAAACGAAAGACTTTCTGATATCGCTACTTTCTTTTTTGTGGCAAGTTATCTATCTGGATTTGCGGCATTAATCCGGCTAAGGATAAAAGAACCCAATTTACATAGACCATTTCGGGTTTGGGCTTATCCCTATTTACCTATATTGCTGGTGTTTTTGTCCTCCCTGTTTTTATTGGGGACTTTATTGACAAACCAACAAAGCATCCTGTACGTCTTGATTTTTATTGGACTCAGCTATGGAATTTATCATCAATTCCTAAAAAAGAATTAATCTAAGTTTTTAAGAAAATCGATCACGTCCTGTTTGCTTTGCGAGACGGAATGATTGGCCAAATTAGTCATAATGGAAAAGACATAGGTTTTCCCTTTTGAATTTTGGAAAAAACCTGATAGATCATAGGTATTGCTAAATGAACCTGACTTAGCCCAAATGACGTGATCATCCGATTTCAACTTGACACTTTTTAAAGTCCCTGTTTTCCCAGTTTGCGGCAATAGAAATTGTAACTTATCCATGCCGAATGATTGGTGCAAGGCCCTCAATATCTCAATAAAGTCCATGGGCCTAAATAAATTATAACGCGATAAACCTGATCCATCGACCCAACGAGCTGCTTTCAAAAATTCATAATTAGATTCCTTTTTCAATTTGGCAATGATCTCTTGCGCCCCGCCAGTCCATTGGTTCTTTGCCCCAATTAACAACAATAAATGCTCTGCAATCATATTATCACTGTTGTGAAGCATAGGCACATATAAAGAATCCAACAGGCCGACATACTGAATTTTAGCCAAGGGGTCCATGGCTTTCCTTTGAATCACAACATCTTTTTTGAGTGTGTCTGCCAATAATTTTGCCGTTAAAGTAGCAGAAGTCACAAAGGGAACTTGCTGAACCTTCCATTCTGACTTCAAAGCAGGCAACGTAAATTCATTTTTCAAGCGATCTCTGAGCACATAATTGAACGAATGAGACCCTGAAATAGCTGATTTAAAATAATGGGGAGCGGTCTCCCATTGTTGGTTTTTAACTGAAAAACCGACCAAATTTCCATAAAGTGGCAATGGAGAAATCTCAGCAGAATAGCTATCGTTGTAGTCGTCCCATGACCAACCCGAACCCAAAGGAGGGATTCCCTTTTGTGGCGCACAGTACACAAGCACCTTCGTCGACTTACTTAAATAATCGATCAGCGACTTATTTTTAAATGATGGATTTAATTGGGTCGGATCTCCCGTACCCCAAAAAAATAAAGAATCCTTCGCTTCATGGTAGGCAAATGATGGGATAGAATCTCCTAAAAAAGAATGGGCCATTAAAAATGTAGCCAATTTAGCATTGGAAGCAGGCATAAAAAACTGATCTGCTTGGTGAGAAAAAACAATTTTGCCGGTGTTTAACTCTTGAATGACAAGGCCACTGGACTGTTTAGCGAGTGGAGATTTCTGAAAGGTTTTAGACCAATGAACTTGGGTACAGGAAAATAAATTAGTCAGTATGGCAATGACACATACCCCCCGAACAAATTGATTTGACATATAAAAATATTCAATGTTAGGTAAAGGTAAAAG
>CAMARL010000073.1 GCA_945860325.1 Spirosoma fluviale
TCTGCATCTGCCAAAACTCTAAGCTCATTAATTAATCGGGTCTTTCCTTCTAATGCCTTCTCCCTCATTTTTTCCATTTGTTGGAAAAATGTCTGACGTTCCCCACGGATAAACTGAATACAAGAATCGATTTTTTGATTTATTTCATCTCCTTTAAACGAAAATCCTTCTTCCGATTGTTCATTGGATTCCTTGAAACTAGCCAACGCCTCATTCTTCTCCCCAAATTTTATTTTTTCAAAAGCAATTTTCGCTTCTTTCGTTATTTCATCAATTTTCTTGAATGTACCCGATGCAGCTTGCGCTTGAATAATGGATTTAGCCGACTCGAAAAATGCCAATAAACTTTCTTTTGAAAGGCTACTGTAATCTAATACGGGATAAACAATCGTTTTATCTTCAACGGCATGCTCTTGCTTAGGCAATTGGATATCTAACATTTCTGAAGTAGAATTTACTTCTGGTTCTGTTATTTCGGCCTCAAGCTCTGGGGTTACAATTTCATCTATAGCCAATGCTTTTGGGGTTTCCAAAGCGATTGTTTCGGTTTCTTCAAGAGCAGCAATCTCGTCAACAACTTCTTGAGTAGCTTCTTCAAGAGCAGCAATCTCGTCAACAACTTCTTGAGTAGATTCTTCAAGAGCAGCGATTTCGTCAACAACTTCTTGAGTTGGTTCTTCAACTGCAATCGCCTCGTCAACAATTTCTTGAGTGGCTTCTTCAACAGCAACGGTCTCGTCAACAATTATTTCTTCGGATTCCAATGGAGGAACATCTTCTTGTTCAATGGCTTCTTCTACCGCAGTTTCGGATACAGTTTCAATACTCTCCGGTGCTGATTCTGCATCAGCCGTCGGCGTATCTGTTTCCGGCTCTTGAGCCATGGATTCTTTTAAAACTTCTTGGTTTTCCGCCTCTGAAACTTTTTTTGTTTCATCATTTTCTTCCGTCTTCATAATCGTCGTTGTTTGCGTTTTTACTAAACTAATTTTTCAAAAATACGCTCCATCGATACAGCATGGCCAATTTTCTCTTTTAGGTCTGCTATAGAAATGCGCTCCTGACTCATTGTGTTTCGATCACGGATCGTTACCGTTTGATCTTCCATCGTTTGATAATCAACGACCACACAATAAGGGGTACCAATTAAATCTTGACGAGTATAACGCTTGCCTATGGCGCCTCCCTCATCATACGTTGTATTAAAGGCAAATTTAATTTGATTTACTATTTCTTGTGCTTTTTCAGCGAGTCCATCCTTTTTAACCAATGGCAATACCGCTACTTTTACGGGCGCCAAAGCCGGATGGAAATTCAAATATACACGTTGTTTTTCTTGTTCTCCTTCCCCAACTGTTTCTTCTGTGTAGGCATTGCAAAGGATGGCTAAAAATAAGCGATCCGCACCTACCGAAGTTTCTATTACATAAGGGATGTAATTTTCATTGATTTCCGGGTCGAAATATTGCTGTTTCTTCTTCGAAAGTTCTTGGTGACTCTTCAAATCAAAATCAGTTCTAGAATGTATTCCCTCCATTTCCTTAAACCCAAATGGAAATTTATATTCAATGTCGACCGCTGCGTTAGCGTAATGGGCCAACTTATCATGGTCGTGGAATTTTAAAGAGTCAGCGGGCAAACCAATTGCCTGATGAAATTTCATTCGTGTCTCTTTCCAAGTCGCATACCATTCCATTTCAGTGCCTGGGCGAACAAAAAATTGCATTTCCATTTGCTCAAACTCACGCATTCTAAAAATAAAATTACGTGCAACGATCTCATTACGAAATGCTTTTCCTATCTGAGCAATTCCAAAAGGGATCTTCATACGACCCGTTTTTTGAACATTTAGAAAGTTGACAAATATCCCTTGAGCCGTCTCTGGCCTTAAATAAATTAAACTTGCATCCTCTGAAACTGCACCCACTTGGGTTGAAAACATTAAGTTAAACTGTCTGACTTCTGTCCAATTAGACGTATTGGATACGGGACAAGTGATATTTTGATCGATGATGAGTTGGCGTACCCCCTCTAAATCACCCGCATCTAAACATTTAGCCATACTTTGCATCAATGCCTTGGCCTCGTCCGCTTTCCCTTGATCTTCCAATAGCGCTGATCTTTCCTCTAATAAAGTATCCGCACGATATCTTTTTTTGGAATCTTTATTGTCAATCATGGGATCATTGAAGGAATCCACATGGCCAGAAGCTTTCCAAGTTAATGGATGCATGAAGATGGAAGCATCGATTCCGACTACATTGTCTTTCAACATGGTCATCGATTTCCACCAAACTGTTTTTAAATTATTCTTTAATTCAACACCGTTTTGGCCATAATCGTATACTGCTTGAAGTCCATCATAAATCTCTGAGGACGGAAATACAAATCCATATTCTTTAGCATGCGAAATAATATCTTTTAAAGCTGAGGCTGTATCGGTCTTTTTATTTTCCATTCAATCAATCAAATTAGTTCGCAATTTACCGAAAAGAATGAAAGTTTGAGGCTTAGAATAGATTTTTCTTAATTTTGTACCAAATAAAATTCATGAAAAAAATTCTGTGCATTCGATTTTCATCCATTGGAGATATAATCTTGACGACTCCGATCGTTCGTGCATTGAAATCTAGCTATCCTGAAGCTGAAATTCATGTCGTGACTAAAGCTCAAAATGTCCAACTGTGGGATGAAAATCCTCATGTTTTTGCCGTGCACGCCTACGAGGGAAGTATCTGGAAATTAGCTAATAAACTTCGTAAAATTGGTTTTGACACTATTGTTGACCTTCACAAAAATCTTCGTTCACATCTTTTGTGTGTTCTTTTATTTAAATGGCCTTTTCAAATTGACAAATTCACGGCTGAACGAAAATTATTTGTTAAAAAGAAAATTAATCATATACCGAAGGAACATTTAGTGGATCGGAATTTTGATTCTTTGAAATCCTTAGGAATTAAAAATGATCAACAAGGTTTAGACTTTTTCATACCAAAGAACCAAGAAATTAATCCTGCCGATATCGGTGTCAAGGGGAAATACATTGTGTACGCCATCGGTGGCCAACATATTACTAAGGTGCTTTCCTATCCAAAAATGATCGAGTTGTGTGATCAAATGAATGCCCAAATTGTGTTGATCGGTGATGAATGGGATGCGCATTATGGCTATCGATTATCGACCTTGTTTCCCGAAAAAGTGATTGATTATTGCAATAAAACAACCATCGCGCAATCGGCAAGTCTGATGCGTCAGGCTGAGTTTATTATCACGCATGACTCGTCAATGATGCATATAGCTGCCGCATTGAAAAAGAAAATATTTGTTATTTGGGGCAGTACGCACATTGATTTTGGCATGTATCCTTATCAAACTGAATTTGTGTCTATTTCAAATGAGGATTTGGCCTGTCGGCCTTGCACAACTCAGGGAACTAATTTTTGCCCTCTTTATCATTTTGATTGTATGAATAAAATATCTTTGGAACCTATTATAAGCGCTGCAGCATCTTTATGAAAAATGTATCATTTGCCTTAATCCAATTATCCTGCGACGAAAACCAATCACAAAATACAGAAAAAACTTTTTCTGCGATTCATGAGGCGGCATCCAAAGGAGCCCAAGTTATTTGCCTTCAAGAATTATTTCAGTCGGTCTATTTTTGCTACGAGGAAAATCCTTCCTTTTTTGATTTAGCGCAATCAATACCTGGTCCATTGACCAATCAACTAGGAGATTTAGCGAAAGAGTTAGGGGTGGTGATCGTAGCATCCATGTTTGAAAAAAGAGCAGCGGGTATTTTTCATAACACCACAGCGGTGATTGACGCAGATGGCCAATTCCTAGGAAAATATCGAAAAATGCATATTCCAGATGATCCTGGATATTATGAGAAATATTATTTTACACCCGGCGACCTAGGGTATTTAGTGTTTGACACGCAATATGCCAAAATCGGCGTGCTGATTTGTTGGGATCAATGGTATCCTGAGGCGGCCCGTTTAACCGCCTTAAAAGGTGCTGAAGTTTTGGTCTATCCCACAGCGATTGGTTGGGATTTGGAGGAAAAAAACAATGAAATAAACCGAGAGCAATATCAAGCTTGGCAGACCATACAGCGCTCACATAGTGTGGCTAATGGAATTCCAGTGGTATCGGTAAACCGAGTAGGGGTGGAGCATGGACAGCAATTTTGGGGTGGAAGTTTTGTTTCCAATGCTTTTGGCCGTGTCATTTTCCAAGCATCTCACGATCAAGAGGAAGTGGCCATTGTGGCTGTTGATGTAGATTCCAGTGAATATTACCGGAAAACATGGCCATTTTTCAGGGATCGAAGAATTGATTCCTATGGCGATATCACTAAGCGGTTTAATGATTAATTACTCAATTAGATCTCCTAAAAACATTAGGTAGGGAGCGCCTAGCCCAGAGTCGATATCTTTAAATCTGTGGTAATTACCTGAAATCAGGTTTAATAAGGTTTTTTTTAGTCTTTGCCAACGAGCCTTAGGAAGTTTTGCTCGTCGATTATAATATTCGATTTTGGTATCCAAAGGCTCGAATGATTGATTTGGAAATTTTTCGGCAATCGCTATTTTTAACTGACTTAAATAATCTAATTTTTTTTCATAGGGGCCTATTTTTTCTGAATGAGGCCTTTTCATCCTTTCCCAAAGTGTAGGAGGTGTTCCTTGGAATCCTAAGACACCCACTTGCTGTTCAGAATGCTGGCGATATTGTACGTAGGAAGCTGGTATAAATGAAATTTTATTTTCTAACGAAGCGGCAATGCCCACCCATGCATCATGCAAAAAATAACTGGGCATATTGGAAGGGAAAGGAGATATTTTAGTAAAAAATGATTTCCTTAGGCACATGGTGCAACCTGTGACACGATTTCCATCTAATAATATTTCTAACGATTTTCCCGCTTTCCACTCATTTTGTTGTTTTTCTCTGAATCGAAAAGTGGACCAAAGTCTTTTACCTGACATTTGGCCAAATTCATCCACCAAGACCGCATCCGTGAATGCCACATCGATTTCCGGTCTTTGATTTAAATACGTGACAATTCGCTCAATTTTTTGACTGTCCCAGAAATCATCTTGGTCTGCTGGAAAAATATAATCTCCTGTGCAAGTAGAAATAGCTTTTTCGAAATTACGGTATGTCCCTAACCGAGTTGCATTTTGATGAATTTGCATGGGCAATCGATCCTTGTATTGCAGGAGGATTTCCATGGTATTATCCGTTGAACCTTCGTCAAAGACCACAAGTTCATCGATCGGCATGGTTTGGTCGACCAAACTTGCCAATTGAGTTCTTAGGAATTTTTCCCCATTAAGGGTACAAAGTGCAACTGATATTCTCAAAACAATCTCTTTTTAATGGGCTTCAAGCCAGTTGGCCCCTACACCAATTCCCGTTTCCATCACCACGCCCAAATCTAATGCATGACACATAATGTCATTTATTTTGTCACGAAGGTAATTAATTTCACTAATATGTGCATCAAAAACCAATTCATCATGAACTGTTAATATCATTTTGGACTTCAATTTTTCTTTTTCTAAGAAATTCTGAATCTGAATCATGGCGACCTTAATCATATCAGCGGCTGAACCTTGAATAGGAGCATTTATCGCATTTCGCTCTGCAAATCCCCTCTCATTCATATTGGCCGACATGATATCACGCAAATACCTTCGTCTACCCAAGACTGTTTCCACATACCCTAATTCCTGTGCCGTGTGAACACAGGTATCCATATATGTTTTTACCTTGGGGAATTCTACAAAATATTGATCGATAATTTCTTTTGCCTCAGTTCTAGATATGGCTAATTGGCCCGCCAACCCAAAGGCCGAAACCCCATAAATAATTCCAAAATTGACCGTCTTAGCTTTTCGACGCATATCGGAATTAACCTCGTCCAACGGAACATGGAATACTTTAGCTGCGGTAGCTTTATGTACATCTAACCCGTTATTAAATGCTTCTAGCATCGAATCATCTTGCGAAAAAGCCGCCATAATCCGTAATTCTATTTGGGAATAATCAGCGGATAAAATCTGGTATTCTTCGTTTCTTGGGATAAAAGCTTTTCTGATTTCACGTCCCCTAACCGTTCTGATGGGGATATTTTGCAAGTTGGGATCCTTAGAAGATAACCTTCCTGTAGCCGTTACCGCTTGCATAAATGACGTGTGAATCCGACCCGTTTTACTTGAAATTAATTCGGGCAAAGCATCTACGTAGGTCGACTTTAATTTTTGAAGTTCGCGAAAATCTAAAATGAGGGAAGCGATGGCGTGCTCAGATTCCATTTTAGAAAGAATTTCTTCCCCGGTCATGTATTGACCCGTTTTCGTTTTTTTCGCTTTCGGATCTAATTTTAACTTTTCAAATAAGATTTCTCCCAATTGTTTCGGTGATGCGATGTTAAATTCTTGCCCCGCCGCTTCATAAATTTTTTGTTGGACCGCTTTAGAATCGACCTCCAACACTTTAGACATCTCTTTCAAAAATGGAATATCTAAATTAACTCCCTCTCTTTCAATTGATGATAATACGCGAGATAGCGGCATTTCAACCTCCTGCAAAAGCGTTATGGCCTTAGGGTTTGAGGTAAGTTTTTGGTCTAAAATGGGTTTTAATTGGAGAGTAATATCGGCATCCTCAGCGGCATATTCTTTAACAGCCATTACATCAGCATCTCTCATATTTCCCTGCTTGATTCCTTTTTTGCCTATTAAACTTTCGATCGACATGGGTTCGTAGTTTAAATAGGACATGGCCATGGCGTCCATATTATGACGTTTTTCGGGCTCGATTAGGTAATGGGCCAACATCGTATCATAGATATCCCCTTTGATTTCGAGGCCATAGTTGGCCAGTACACTCATATCGTATTTGATATTTTGGGCAATTTTTTGAATGGTTTCATTGGCGAATATTTCCTTGAATAGGTCAACTTGCTTTTGGCATTCCTCTTTGTTTTCAGGAAAGGGTACATAAAACGCTTCAGCCTTTCGGTAGGCAAATGACATTCCCACAAGTTCTGCTTCCACAACGGATAAGCTAGTGGTTTCCGTATCGAAAGAAAATGAACTTTGTCGGGCTAAAAAACCTATCAACGATTTGATGGCCGCTTCCCCCTGAATTAAATGATATTGATGTTTTGTGTTTTGTAAGTTGTTGAAACTGAAATTCGCGGGCTCGCTAACGCTCTCCTCTATACTTCCTTGAACTTGAACAGTTTGCGGAGCTGAAGATACGGCAAACATATCCATTTGGTTTGAATCCTTCTTAGGCGCTACCTTAGGTTCTGCGCTGGGTGCTGGGCTGTCCTCTCCTAAAATTCTTTTCCTTAACGTTCTAAATTCTAACTCGTCTAATAGGGGTTCTAAAAGTGCGCGATTGGGTGGTGTGGCCATTAACTTCTCCTCTTCATATTCGATGGGAACTTCACATAAGATACGTGCAAGGTGTTTTGACAAGATCCCTTGCTCTCTGAAATTGATCAAGTTTTCTTGTAATTTCCCTTTTAAAAGATCCGTGTTTTCCAATAAATTTTCCAAAGACTCAAATTCTTCTAATAATTTTTGTGCCGTCTTTTCTCCGATGCCTGGAATTCCTGGAATATTATCGACTGCATCGCCCATGAGGCCAAGCATGTCAATGACTTGGTCTACGTTTTTTATATTCCAACGCGCACAAACCTCTTTGGGACCGAGTACTTCAACCCCTTTTCCCATGAAAGCGGGTTTATACATTTTGATCCGTTCTTCTACTAATTGACCATAATCTTTATCGGGTGTCATCATGTAAACGACCATTTCCGGATTTGCTTTCACTGCTTTTTTGGCAATGGTCCCGATCACATCATCCGCTTCGTAGCCATCTAAGATTAAAATGGGAATGTCGAGTGCTTCCACAAATCGCTTTATATAAGGAATAGCAATCGTGATGTCTTCAGGTTGCTTCTCGCGCTGTGCTTTGTATGGGGTATATTCAATGTGTCGAAAAGTAGGCGCGGGGGTATCAAAAGCTACGCCTAAATAATCAGGCTTTTCTTTTTGAATCACTTCTAAAATAGTATTGGCAAAACCAAAAACGGCACTAGTATTCATTCCTTTTGACGAAATTCTGGGTGTTTTAGCAAATGCAAAATGAGCTCGATAAATGAGTGCCATTGCATCAAATAGGAATAATTTTTTCATAGAATTTAACTAAATTTGTTGGGCTTTACCTTTGAGTAAAGATATGAAAAAAATGATCGAATATGAACTTAGCTGAACTCCGAATCAATTATCAAAAAGGAGAATTATTGGAATCTTCTGTGGATAAAAA
>CAMARL010000074.1 GCA_945860325.1 Spirosoma fluviale
GAAATGAAAGTGCCCGCTGTGGGTGAATCGATTACCGAAGTGACCGTAGCCACCTGGAATAAAAAGGAGGGTGATCACGTGAAACTAGATGAGGTTTTATGCGAATTAGAATCGGATAAAGCGACCTTTGAATTGCCTGCTGAGGCGGATGGAATATTGCACATTGTGGCTTCTGAGGGGGATGTATTGCCCATCGGAGCTGTCATATGTTCGATTGAACCTGCTGCTGGGGCATCGATTCCCGCGGCTCCGGTCGTGGCTGAAGTGGCTCCTTCTGCGCCTATTGTGCAAGCGGATGCAACACCTGCTCCGGTAGCGGTCGCTGCTGCGCCAGCAAACCATGCAACGGTTTTGGAAATTAAGGTTCCGGCAGTCGGTGAGTCCATCACAGAGGTAACTGTTTCGGTTTGGAATAAAAAATCTGGGGATTCGGTTAAGTTGGATGAGGTAATTTGTGAATTGGAGTCAGATAAGGCCACTTTTGAGTTGCCTGCTGAGGCTTCGGGAGTTTTGGAAATTATTGCCGAATCAGGATCTGTGGTTGGCATAGGAGGTTTATTAGCTAAAATTACGGTGGGCGCGGTTGCGGCTGCTCCAGTTGCTGTTGCCCCTGCGGCTGTTGCTCCTGTGGCTTCAGCATCAGTTGTTGCTGCAGATAGTTCTTATGCTACAGGTCATCCATCTCCAGCGGCGGCAAAAATATTAGACGAGAAAGGAATTGCGGCTAATGCCGTAGCAGGTTCAGGAGTGGGCGGTCGAATTACCAAAGAAGATGCACAAAATGCAGTTCAGGGTGCTCAGGCAGCGACTGCACCTTTAGTTGTGGCGGCTGTTTCGAATAGCCCAAGCGATTCCCGTGGAGTTCGTCGGGAAAAAATGAGTTCTTTACGTAAGACAGTCGCACGCCGATTAGTGGCCGTGAAGAACGAGACGGCTATGTTGACCACTTTTAATGAGGTCGACATGAAGCCTGTCATGGATTTGAGATCGAAGTACAAAGATAAATTCAAAGAGAAGCATGGCGTAGGATTAGGATTTATGTCCTTTTTCACCAAAGCGATTTGTGTGGCTTTAAAGGAATTTCCTTCGGTGAATGCCAAAATTGACGGAGAAGAAATGATCTTCCATGATTATTGTGATATATCCATTGCCGTTTCGGCTCCTAAAGGATTAGTTGTTCCTGTGATTCGCAATGCGGAGCATTTGTCATTGGCCGGAATTGAATCGGAAGTGGTTCGTTTAGCTGTTAAGGCCCGCGAAAATAAATTGAGTTTAGAGGAAATGAGCGGAGGAACGTTTACCATTACCAATGGAGGCGTTTTTGGTTCTATGTTATCTACGCCGATTATCAACGCACCCCAAGTAGCAATTTTGGGAATGCATAATATTGTGGAACGTGCCGTGGTGGTAGATGGCCAAATTGTGGTTAGACCGATCATGTACTTAGCCTTATCTTATGACCATCGAATTATTGATGGCAAGGAATCGGTTAGCTTTTTAGTTCGGGTGAAGCAATTGCTTGAAGATCCGGCTCGTTTATTATTAGATATTTAATCAAACGCCTATATGCAAGAATTTGATGTCATTGTAATTGGTTCAGGCCCTGGTGGCTATGTTTCGGCTATTCGTGCGGCCCAATTAGGTTTAAAAACCGCTGTTATTGAAAAGTATGCCGCGATGGGTGGGACTTGTTTGAATGTGGGTTGTATTCCTTCAAAAGCCTTATTGGATTCATCGGAACATTATTACAATGCGGTACATCATTTTGAGGAGCATGGCATTGACATCCCTAAACCCAAAGTTAATTTAAAGCAAATGATTGCTCGGAAAACGGGCGTCGTGGAGAAAATGAATGGGGGGATTTCGTTTTTAATGAAGAAAAATAAGATTAGTACTTTCCATGGTTTAGGTTCTTTTGATTCCGCCAAAACGGTGAAAGTGAAAAGGGAGGATGGAAGTTCGGAGATCTTATCTGGAAAACACATCATCATCGCGACGGGTTCTAAGCCAACGATTTTGCCTTTTATTCCGGTGGATAAAAAACGCATTATTACGTCGACGGAGGCCTTAAAAATGACAGAAGTTCCGAAGCATTTAATCGTGATTGGGGCTGGGGTTATTGGTGCTGAACTGGGTTCTGTGTATGCGCGTTTAGGCTCAAAAGTGAGTTTTATTGAGTTTGCTGATAGCATGATTCCGACCATGGATAAGACGATGGGCAAGGAATTGCAAAAGTCGATTGCCAAATTAGGTGCTGAATTTTATTTATCACATAAGGTGATTGGTGCCTCCGTGAAAGGATCAGAAGTAACGGTTAAAGCCGAAAATTCCAAAGGGGAATCTGTTGAAGTCAAAGGCGATTATTGCTTAGTTTGTATCGGTCGTAGGCCTTATACCGATGGCTTGAATTTAGTTGCCGCTGGATTAGTGGCGGATGAACGCGGTCGAATTGCCGTAGATGAGCATACCTTGCAAACTTCAGTTTCTGGGATTTATGCAATTGGCGATGTGGTCCGGGGGGCTATGTTGGCACATAAAGCAGAGGAAGAAGGTGTTTTTGTTGCAGAAGTTATTGCGGGCCAAAAGCCGCATATCAATTATAATCTAATCCCTGGAGTGGTATATACTTGGCCTGAAGTGGCTTCCGTGGGAAGAACTGAACAAGAATTAACTACTGCCGGAATTGCCTATAAAGAAGGATCTTTTCCTTTCAAGGCTTTAGGTCGCGCAGCTGCGTCGATGGACGTGGATGGTTTGGTAAAAGTATTAGCGGATGCCAAAACAGATGAAATCCTAGGGGTTCATATGATTGGCGCCCGTGCAGCTGACATGATTGCCGAGGCGGTTGTTGCCATGGAATTTAGAGCTTCAGCGGAGGATATTGCGCGTATGTCGCATGCACATCCGACGTATACGGAAGCCATGAAGGAAGCATGCTTGGCGGCAACGGCTAAACGTGCGCTCCACAGTTAATTATTGGAATATTTCTGTAGAGACGCGATAATCGCGTCTTTTTTTTGTTTCCCAAATTAAAACCTGGGGTTATTTTTTATACCAAAAAGACGCGAGGTATCGCGTCTCTACTCTACGGTTAGCGCATCCAAATCGATTCCATTCGTTCGGACGTAAAAGCGCCACGTAAGTAAAATGGATGAACAGATTAGGCTAGCAGTTAATCCGATCCAAATGCCTTCTGCTCCTTGGCCTTCATAAATTCCCAAGTAATAACTTAGAGGAATACCCACTCCCCAATAGGAAAAAATGGTGATAAATGTTGGAATTTTGACATCTTGTAATCCTCTCAATAATCCCAAAGACACCGCCTGAACCCCGTCAAATAGTTGGAATACCGCTCCCCAAATCACCAATTGGACCGCGATGCTCACTACGGCAATTTCTTTGGTATAGGAAGTGACAAAAAATTCCCGGCCAAAAAACATGACCAATGCACAGATGCCCATGAACACGAGGGATAGAAATAAGGCTGCATTTCCTGAAACATAAATACCCGGTTTGCTTTTGTTGCCGATATCTTCGCCCACTAAAATTCCTCCTGCCGCCGCGATTCCCGTGGCTGCCATATAAGTAAGCGAAGCCATGTTGATCGCTACGATATGTGCCGCCTGTGACGTAATGGAAATCCATCCCATCATGACCACGGCCATCCCAAATGTGGCAATCTCGAAAAAGCCTTGAAATCCACTGGGTACGCCTACTTTCAAAATCGTTTTTTCCAGGACCCAAGGAGTATGATGTGCATGTATTTTAGCTAAATAGGGTTTGAATTCTTTCCGAGTAAAAATATAAATAGCTAAACTAGTGGCCATGAAAATCCGCGCCATCAGCGTAGCAATACCAGCTCCCATTAATCCTAAGGCTGGTATTGGTCCGTAACCATTGATCAATATGCTGTTCCAAAGAATGTTTAACAATAGCGCAATTAAGGTAATGGTCATCGCGATCCTAGGTTTTTGTAGCCCATCCGTCAGTGTTTTTAACGCTGAAAAGATAAATATGGGAATCACTGAGGCCGAAATCAAGGCTAAAAAAGGAAGCGTTAATTTTTTGTTGATGGCTGTTTGCCCAAATAAATCATAGTTGAGCCCTATAATTCCTAAAATGAGAATGGTGATCACAGCCAGAAATAGTGCAACACGCAAACTAGCCCTTAGTAAATTGCCACATTCGGGTAGGTCGCCTTCTGCGGCGGCTTTGGAAACCATGGGGGAAACGATGTTCATGCAGATCAAACCCACCACGGCAATCGTAAAAAATATCGAACCGGCCATTCCGGATGCGCCCAGGCTTTCCGCTGCCAGAAATTTCATTCGCCCTACCTGAATCGTATCCGCTAAACCCATGAGCATGATGCCCAATTGGCCTATGATGATGGGCAATGCAAGTTTAACCGTCTTAAAGACTTTTTGAGAAAATGTAGCTAATATCATGCGTTAAATTCGGACGATCTCTGCGCCAATCGCATTAAGTCGGGTGTCAATATTTTGATATCCACGGTCAATCTGTTCGATATTATCGATGATGGAGGTTCCGGTGGCCGACATCGCTGCGATCAACAAGGAGACTCCCGCACGAATATCAGGTGAAGACATCCGAATTCCTTTCAAATTTTGTTTGCGATCAAATCCTACAACGGTCGCTCGGTGTGGATCACATAAAATGATTTGTGCGCCCATTTCGATCAAGCGATCCACAAAAAACAAGCGTGACTCAAACATTTTTTGATGAATCAAAACGGTTCCTTTTGCTTGGATGGCAGTGACTAAAATAATGGAAAGTAAGTCGGGTGTAAAGCCAGGCCACGGATGATCTGAAATGGTCAACATAGACCCGTCGATGAAATTTTCTAATTCATAATGTTCTTGAGACGGGATGAAAATATCATCTCCTCTGAATTCCATTTTAATCCCTAATTTTTTAAATACATCAGGAATGATGCCTAATTCCGCTATTTGACAATTTTTAATCGTGATTTCGGATTGTGTCATGACCGCCATGCCGATGAACGAGCCGATCTCAATCATGTCCGGCAACATCGTATGTTCGGTGCCATGAAGTACGTCAACTCCCTCAATCGTTAGCAAATTAGATCCAATGCCAGAAATCTTAGCCCCCATTCGGTTCAGCATTTTACTCAATTGCTGAATATATGGTTCGCAAGCCGCATGGTAAATCGTCGTAGTTCCTTTGGCTAAAACCGCCGCCATTAAAATATTAGCTGTTCCTGTCACAGAAGCTTCATCTAATAACATATAGGCACCCTGCAAAGACGAGGCATCCACTTCATAATTACCACCATCTTCCGGACTGTAATTGAATTTTGCGCCTAGCTTCATGAACCCAAAGAAGTGCGTATCAAGACGTCTTCTGCCTATTTTGTCCCCTCCTGGAGAAGGAATTCGGCCTTTTTTAAATCGGGCTAAGGTTGGCCCTAATAACATCACGGAACCCCTAAGGGCAGCCGCTTTTTTCTTATAGGTATCAGATTCCAGGTAGTCGATGTTCACTTGAGAGGCATCAAACTCGATGCTGGAATCACTCAATCGGCGCGTCCGCACCCCCATATCCCCTAATAGATCAATCAATTGATTGACATCCCGGATGTTGGGAATGTTGTGAATGGTGACTGGCTCGGCGGTTAAAACCACCGCGCATAAAATTTGCAAAGCCTCGTTTTTAGCTCCTTGGGGAGTAATTTCTCCCTTTAACCGCTTTCCTCCCGTTACTTTAAATGATGCCATAAATTATTTTTTTCGAAAATTATTGTTTCGATTATTGTTGTTATTACTTCTGAAGTTATTTTTCCGGTAATTGTTATTATTCCGATTGTTGTTATTATTGCTATTTGGATATTCCGGAGCGTTGTAAGCATTTCGCGCATTGTTTGCGACGCGTGCATGACCTAAACCTTCCTGTGATAATTCATCCACGATGGTCCCAAGTAAATTCTCAGACATGTCTTTGATGTTTTGCCAAATCACGGAATCATCGACGGAGTCTTTGTTCCATGTCACATAAAATCCTTTCATCAACCGAGCGATGTAGGCCACCAAAACCTTTTTGTCATCTAGTTTTTCTTCCGCAATCGCACGTAGAATAAGCAACTCCACGTTCCTTCCATAATGTTTAAATTTCAGGTTGTGCTGATTGTAAGACACTTTTCTTGGCGCCTTTCCTAATGACTCAGGTGATGGGGGAGGGAATGGGGCTTGGACGTCCAACTTAAAATTGGACATAATAAATAAATCATCCCATAGTTTTTTGGAATAATCTTGCGTCGAATCTTTCATGTTGGGATGAATTTGCTTCATCAGTTCCACCATCAAAAACGCATATTTGGTTCTTTTTTCTTCGTCGTCGATGGTCATGATATAATCCACCAATTTCTGAACGCTTGATCCGTATTCTTTCATAATATTTACCTAGAAAATGCTAGCCACATCCACAGATGAGGTAAGGAAATTAGACAAAAAACAAATATGGCCCAAATCGCCATGACTAAAACTGCGCCTGCGGCATAATCTTTTACTTTTTTTGCGATTGGATTTATTTCTGGTGAAACTAAATCCGTTAGTTTTTCGATGGCCGTATTAATTAATTCGGCTACCCAAACTCCGGCAATCGCCAATGAAATCCACAACCATTCAATGGCTAAAAATTGCAATTTCAAACCCACGATGATCACAACGATGGTTGAAACTAAATGTACTTTGGCATTATTTTCGCTTTTTATTAAGTCGATAATCCCGTCAAAGGCAACTCCGATACTTTTGAACATTTGTTTCAACATCTTAAAATTCTGCTGTTTTAGGTGTTCTTGGGAACGGAATTACATCCCGGATGTTGCTCATTCCAGTAACAAATAAGACTAATCGCTCGAAACCTAAACCGAAACCTGAATGGGGCGCTGAGCCAAATTGGCGCGTTTGCAAATACCACCAAATCGATTCCTCTTCGATTCCCACTTCTTTCGTTCTTTGTAAAAGTTTTTCGTAATCATCCTCACGCTGCGATCCACCAATGATTTCCCCGATGCCAGGAAACAAAACATCCATGGCACGAACCGTTTTTCCATCCACCTCTTGCTTCATGTAAAAGGCTTTGATCTCTTTCGGGTAATGCGTTAAAATAACGGGTTTTTTGAAGTGTTTTTCGACTAGGTAGCGTTCGTGCTCTGATTGCAAATCGATTCCCCAGGCGACAGGGTAATTGAATTTACCTTGTTTGTGGGCTTTGGACTGCAATAAAATTTCAATTGCTTCCGTATAGGTTAATCGCTCGAAGGTATTCTCCGTCACGAATTTCAATTTCTCTGAAAGAGTCAATTCCGATTGCTCCTCTTTCTTTTTCATTTTCTCTTCCTCTAATAATCTTTTCTCTAGAAAAGCTATATCGTCAGCACAATGATCTAATGCATATTTAATCAAGAACTTGGTAAAATCTTCGGCCAAATTCATATTATCCGTTAGTTCGAAAAAAGCCATTTCAGGCTCCACCATCCAGAATTCAGCTAAGTGACGCGTTGTGTTTGAATTTTCAGCTCTAAAAGTAGGCCCAAACGTATATATTTTTGATAAAGCCAAAGCACCCAATTCACCTTCTAGTTGGCCCGAAACGGTTAAATTAGTCTCTTTGCCAAAGAAATCTTCTTTATAGTCCACTTTTCCGTCTTCGGTCAATGGCGGGTTGATGGCAGGCAATGTAGTTACACGAAACATTTCGCCAGCACCTTCTGCATCAGAACCCGTAATGATGGGAGTATGCAAATAGAAGAAGCCGTGGTCGTTGAAATATGTGTTGATCGCAAAAGCTAATGCGTGTCGAATGCGCAAGATCGCTGAAAAAGTATTGGTACGTGGTCTTAGGTGACCTATTTCTCTTAAAAACTCTAAAGAGTGTTTTTTCGGCTGAAGCGGATATTTTTCTGGGTCTGCCGCACCATATATTTCAATGGAATTGACTTGAACCTCTACACTTTGTCCTTGTCCTTGAGAGGGAATTAAAATTCCATGAACGGCGATGCAAGCCCCCGTGGTTACTAATTTCAACGTTTCTTCGGGGATAGAACCTTCGTTAACAACGGCTTGAATGTTGTTTATCGTGGAACCATCGTTGATGGCAATAAATGCGACGGCCGCAGAATTTCGTTTGGTACGTACCCAACCCTTCACCGTGATGGCTTGTTGGGCTGCTGTTAAACCTAATATTTCTTTAATTTGCATGCGATAATAAATCAAAAGGCCCTTTAGATGGGCAATAACCCTCAAAATTACGTTAAAAAA
>CAMARL010000075.1 GCA_945860325.1 Spirosoma fluviale
CCTAGTCTATCTTTTGAAGGAGCTGGGGGCGAAAGTGGATGTGTTTCGCAACGATAAAATTTTGTTGGAGGAAGTAGCTGCATACGATCAAATTTTACTTTCGCCGGGTCCTGGAATTCCGTCTGAGGCGGGAATCATGTTGGATTTATTGAAAGAATATAAGTCGAGCAAAAAAATATTAGGGGTTTGTTTGGGGCATCAGGCGATTGGCGAGGCCTTTGGGTCTCAATTGCAAAATATGGGGGAGGTATTGCATGGGGTGACGACTGAATGCGTGGTGACGGATCCTAGTGAAAAATTATTTCAAGGGATACCCACTCGCTTTGAAGTGTGTCGGTATCATTCCTGGACGGTTGTACCCGAAACGATGCCGGAAGATTTAAAAATTACGGCTGTGGATGACAAGGGTTTTGTGATGGCTGAGGCACATCAAAAGTATGATGTACGTGGGGTGCAATTTCACCCTGAGGCCTATTTGACCCAACATGGTTTACAAATGATTAAAAATTGGTTGAAATAAAAATGAAAAAAGTATTAGAGAGACGTGTTGAAGGTGAAGCACTTAGCGAACAAGAGGCTAGAGATTTTATGTTGAAAATAGGGCAAGGCGAGATAAATCCAAGCCAAATTGCTTCATTTTTATCATCATATTGGTATCATCCGATTCAGGTAGCAGAACTAAAAGGTTTTGTGTCAGCGATGATGGAATTGGCTGTAACGGTTGATTTATCTGAATTTGATGCTATGGATGTTTGTGGTACGGGTGGTGATGGGAAAGACACGTTTAACATTAGTACCACTTCGTCGTTTGTCATTGTGGGTGCTGGCCAGAAAATTGCGAAGCATGGAAATCATGGTGTTTCTTCTTCGGTGGGCTCGTCGACCGTTTTGGAATTTTTGGGCTTGAAGTTCAATAGTGATGCTAAAATTTTAAAACGTAAAATGGATTCTGCGGGTATGTGTTTTTTGCATGCGCCGTTGTTTCATCCGGCGATGAGGTTTGTGGGTCCTATTCGTAAAGAGTTAGGGATGAAAACCTTTTTTAATTTATTGGGACCTTTGTTGAACCCGGCGCGTGTCCATAAGCAATTGACCGGTGTGTATGCACCTTCAGCTTTTGATTTATATGCCGGTTATTTCAAAGAAAGCCAAAATAAATATGGAATTGTTTATTCTGAGGATGGATATGATGAAATTTCATTGACGTCTTCGTTTCGTTTGACGACTCATGCTGGCGAAAAAGTATACCAACCATCTGATTTAGGCTGTTCACTGGTACAGCAATCGGAATTGCATGGGGGAGCCAATGTTGAGGAATCAGCCAAAATGTTGTATAAGATTTTACAAAGAGAGGGAACGGTTGCGCAAACACAGGCTGTTTTGGCGAATGCGGGTGCCGCATTATGGGTGGCGGAAAAGTCGGCAAGTTTTCAGGATGGGTATTTAATGGCGAAGGAATCGCTAGAAAGTGGTAGAGCTTTTCAGGCGTTTAAGAAATTTATAATGGATTAAATAGGCGAATAAAATAGACGCGAGGTATCGCGTCTCTACGAATAAAAATTAATGTAGCGGCGCGATGATCGCGTCGCAAATAATAAAAAATTGAGATTGCGGCCGGTAGGTAAATGTAAAAAAGAGATAATCGCGTCGTGAGTTAAGGAAAAAAAATGAGCATTTTAGATCAAATTATTGCTAAAAAAAGGGAGGAGATTGCGGCAAGCAAAAGGACTATATCTGTGACTGATTTAGAGAAGCAGGGGTATTTTGCACGCGCTTGCCATTCCTTATCGATGTCGTTAATTGCACCTGCATCTACGGGAATAATTGCTGAATTTAAACGCAAGTCGCCATCCAAAGGAATTATAAATGACCGAATGGGTGTGGATGAAGTGACGAGGGGATATGTGGAGGCTGGTGCTGCTTGTTTATCGGTGCTGACGGATGAGCATTTTTTTGGTGGTACCAATGCAGATTTTGAATTAGCTAGAAAGACGAATCCTGGAACGCCTTTGCTTCGCAAGGATTTTATGATTGACGAGTATCAAATTATTGAGGCTAAATCGATGGGTGCGGATGTTGTTTTGTTGATAGCTGCCGCATTGAGTCCTTTGGAAGTTAAAACATTAGGAACGTTAGCGCGTTCTTTAGGCATGGAGACTTTGTTAGAGGTACATGACCAAGAAGAATTAGATCGGAGCGTGGGGGATTACATTTCGGTTGTGGGCGTAAATAATCGAAATTTGAAGAATTTTTCGGAGCAAAACGTGGAGGCCTCAAAGGTATTGGCGGATAAAATTCCGGCTCAATTTGTGAAAGTTTCTGAAAGTTGTATTTCGAGTGCAGAGATCATTAAGGATTTAAAAACATATGGATATCGTGGATTTTTGATCGGCGAAAGTTTTATGAAAACGACGAATCCTGGTGGTGCTTTAACTGAATTTTTAAAATAGGAAAGATGAAGTGGAAGGTTTGTGGCATGCGAGATTTAGGGAATATTGAGGATGTTGCCGCATTTGAGCCCGACTTTATGGGATTTATTTGGGCTTCAAAATCGCCCAGGTATGTGGGGGATGGTTTTAAAATTCCAGCATTGCCAAAAAAAACGAAGGCAGTAGGGGTTTTTGTGGACGCATCCGTTGAGAAAATGGCTGATTTGGCAAAAAGGGCTGGTTTTGAATGGGTCCAATTGCATGGTCAGGAATCGGCCAATGACATATTGAAATTAAAGTCTTTGGGACTTAAGGTGATCAAGGCTATTTCCGTGAGCAATGAAAACGATTTGTTGGATTGTGTGGGGGAGCCGGATTTATTTTTATTTGATACTAAAAAGGGGGAACAAGTGGGTGGAACAGGAATGGCTTTTGATTGGACGATGCTGCAGGCATATAAAAAGTCAATTCCATTTATATTGGCGGGGGGATTAGGGGAGGAAAATGTGGCGGAAGCGGTATCTTTGTCGACGCAATTTCCCATGTATGCGCTTGATTTTAACAGTAAATTAGAGTTAATACCAGGAGTTAAGGATATAGAAAAAGTTAAAAATATTTCAAAAATAATTGAAAGATGATCGATGCAGGAATATCTTTTCATGTGAGTGAAAAGGGTTATTATGGTGATTTTGGGGGTGCTTTTATCCCTGAAATGTTGTATCCCAATGTAGAGGAATTGCGTTTACATTATTTGGAATACATGATGGAACCTAGCTTTCAAAAGGAATTTCATTTCTTGTTGAAGGATTTTGTGGGCCGACCGACTCCCTTGTTTAAGGCGGAGCGATTGTCGGCTAAATACAACACCCAAATTTATTTAAAGCGGGAGGATTTGTGTCATACGGGTGCTCATAAAGTAAATAATACGATAGGCCAGATTTTGATGGCTAAGCGATTGGGCAAGTATAAAATTGTGGCTGAAACAGGTGCTGGACAGCATGGGGTGGCAACGGCCACGGTATGCGCCTTGATGGGAATGGAATGTATTATTTACATGGGAGCCATAGACATTGAGCGCCAGGCGCCTAACGTCGCTCGAATGAAAATGCTAGGGGCTTCTGTTGTTGCCGCGCAATCAGGGTCAAAGACGTTAAAAGATGCGACCAATGAGGCGATGCGTCATTGGATTAATCATCCGGTCGATACACATTATATCATTGGTTCCGTGGTGGGGCCGCATCCTTATCCCGATATGGTTGCCAAATTTCAATCCATTATTTCGGAGGAAATCAAATGGCAATTACAAGAGAAAGAGGGACGCGACTATCCAGATTATATATTGGCTTGTGTAGGCGGGGGTTCAAATGCCGCGGGAGCATTTTATCATTATTTGGATGAACCGCGAACCGCTTTAATTGCTGCGGAGGCGGCAGGCCAAGGAGTATCCAGTGGGCATTCGGCCGCAACTACTTTTTTAGGAAAACCAGGTGTTTTGCATGGATCCAAAAGCTTGTTGATGCAAACGGAGGATGGCCAAGTGATTGAGCCCTATTCGATTTCGGCCGGTTTGGATTATCCAGGAATTGGGCCTTTGCATGCTCATTTGTCAACATCTGGCCGAGCGAAGTTTTTTGATATTACAGATGATGAAGCCTTAGAGGCTGCTCTAGAATGCTCGATGCTTGAGGGAATTATCCCTGCATTGGAAACGGCGCATGCGCTTGCAGTATTTGGAAAATTAGGAGCAAAACCAAATGAAATTTCAGTTGTAAATTTATCAGGAAGAGGAGATAAGGATTTGGCGACATACCAAGAAAAATTAAAATTGAACCCCTAATATGAATCGTATATCAACTTTATTTAAATCAACTCAGGAGCCTATTTTAAATGTATATGCGACGGCGGGATATCCTAATTTTGGAGATACTATGCTGGTTTTAAATGCATTACAAGAAGGGGGAGTTGATATTATTGAAATTGGGATGCCCTATTCCGATCCGATAGCCGATGGAGAGACGATCCAACAATCCAACCAAGTTTCTTTAGATCAAGGAATGTCGGTTACACATTTGTTTGATCAACTTAAAAATATGCGCCAAAGCATTTCGGTTCCGGTGTTACTGATGGGATATGTAAATCCTGTATTGCAATTTGGAGTAGAACGTTTTTGTCAAAAATGCCAGGAAGTGGGCGTCGATGGATTGATTTTACCCGATTTGCCTTTGGCAGAATATCAACAAAGTTATCAAACGATTTTTGAGCAATATGGCTTGTTAAATATCTTTTTAATTACCCCTCAAACATCAGATGAACGGATAAAGCAAATCGATTCTATTAGTGAGGGGTTTATTTATATGGTATCATCTGCTAGTACTACGGGTGCTAAAACGGGAATTTCATCGGATCAAGAAGCTTATTTCAAACGGATTGATGGCATGAAGTTGAAAAATCCGAGGCTTGTTGGCTTTGGAATTTCCGACCGAGAGAGCTTTTTAAAGGCTTCAAATGGCGCATCTGGGGCAATTATTGGTAGTGCTTTTGTGAAACTTTTAGGGAATGCTAAAAATTTAAGAGAGGAAATTGTGGAATTCGTCAAAAGTATCAAGGGATTAAAATAAATTTTAGGATTATTTTTAATCATTCTTTTCAAAAAAGATTTTATTTTTCTATCTTTGCAACCCGAATCAGTTCGGCTTATGTACAATTGGACCGCTAAGCGCTGATAATCATCCAAAATTTAAGAAAGATGAGTGAATTAATTAAGTTTGTTGAATCAGAAAGTGCACCACGTAGAGCGGAGCATCCAGAGTTTGGAGCTGGCGATACAGTTAATGTATACGTAAAAATTCGTGAAGGAAATAAGGAGCGTATCCAGGTATTCCAAGGATTAGTTATTCAGCGCAAGAATTCAGGTGCTGGAGAAACTTTTACGGTTCGTAAGATTTCAAATGGAATAGGAGTGGAGCGTATCTTCCCAATCTTGTCTCCAAATGTTGACAAGATCGAGGTTACCCGTCGTGGTAAAGTTCGCCGTGCTCGTTTATACTACATGAGAGGTAAGCAAGGAAAAGCGGCTCGTGTAAAAGAGAAGAAAAAATAGGTTTGAGGTTTTTATACATAAGAAAGCTGTTCAGAAATGAACAGCTTTTTTTGTTTAATCAGTTCCTGGCAGTTTAGTAATTTAATTTAGGCTTAAGGCAGCCCTAGCTATCGTTAAATCATAATGCATTTGTAGTCTTAGCCAGTATTCCGCAGGGATGCCTAATGCTTCTTCTAATGATATGGCAAAATGCGCATGAATGCTTCGCTTACCCTTGATAACCTCATTTAAAAATGAAGGTTTAACTCCTGTTTGGCTTGCGATTTTAATTTGAGATATCTTTCGCTCTTTCATTTCATCTAATAGAAGTTCGCCAGGATGAGTTGAAAAGAAAGGCTTTAATTCAGGTTTATTTTTCATGATTTGTAATGGTTACTGATGGATAAAATTTTGCCGACTAACACGTAAATATCATAACTAATAATGCATTCGAGTCGGTACTTATTATTAATCCTTATGGATTGAAGTTCAAATTTAGAACCGAGTAATTTTTTAAAATGAAGACTCTTGATTTGATATAGTTCTTCAATTTTTTCAATCGCCCGCAAAATATTAATGATTTTTATATATTGTTTAATGATCTCAGGCTGAAACCAAAACTTTCTATTTTCTGAATATCCATGTTCATAAATTTCTTGCAATTCAATTTTGTCAAAAACAATGATCATTTTATGTATATCAAAGATATGAATTTTATTCACATAAAAGTGAATAAATATTATTTCTAATCAATAAAAATACATGGATATTGAGTTTTAAAAATATTTAAAACTGATCATTAAATTAAATAATCAATAGATTGATTATTAGCCCTTCTCTACTTTCCTAACATGGGCATTGATCGTATCTGATTCGATCAAGCCATCGCGCAAGCGAATGATCCGGTGCGCATATTGAGCGATGTCATCCTCGTGGGTCACCATGACAATGGTATTTCCTTTTTTATGTAATTGGTCAAAAAGGTCCATAATTTCATAGGATGTTTTTGAATCTAAGTTACCTGTAGGTTCATCCGCTAATAAAATAGAAGGTTCGTTCACGAGCGCGCGCGCCACGGCCACACGTTGTCTTTGACCCCCCGAAAGTTCGTTGGGCTTATGCAGTGCACGGTTATCTAAACCTACGCCGCGCAAGGTTTCCATGGCAATTTCAGTTCTTCTTGCTTTGGAATATCCTGCATAAATTAATGGAAGAGCCACATTTTCAAGTGCTGATTGGCGCGGAAGTAAGTTGAACGTTTGAAAAACAAATCCAATTTCTTTATTTCTCACGGCAGCTAACTCGTTTTCCGACATTTCGGAAACGTCTTGTCCATTAAGAATATATTTTCCGGTGCTAGGCGTATCTAAACAGCCTACTATATTCATGAGTGTTGATTTACCAGATCCTGAGGGTCCCATAAAAGCCACATATTCGCCTTTGTTGACGGAGATATTGATGTTCATTAAAGCATCGATTACCTCTTCGCCCATCACGTAGCGTTTAGAAATATTTTGGGTCTCAATTATTTTAGTCATGTGTAAATCTATAATTCATTCAAAAATACATCCAAAGTTTTAAAGTATCTTGAGTTTTAGACGAAAGATACAAGCGGGGGATAAAGTGGGATATAGGTGGATAAGAGGTTTGATTCCTGCGCACGTTTTTTTAGCTTTGTCGGAATGAAATATATTCCTGCATTAGATGGAGTTCGAGCCATCGCTATTTTATTGGTTTTGGTTTTCCATTGGTTTCCAGAGGGAGTGGGTATTAATATTTTGCCAAACGGTCCCATCGGCGTAACTTTATTTTTCGTTTTGTCGGGCTATCTGATTTCTAACATCTTAATGGAGCAACAGACCAAAGCGCAATTTTTTCGCTCATTTAAGAACTTCGTTATCCGTAGAGCCCTACGTATTTTCCCTATTTATTTTTTAGTGTTGGCCGGATTGTTGGTTTTAAAAAGAGCCTCTATAACGATTAATACTGATTTTTATGCGCATCCATGGTATTATTGGACCTATTTGTATAATCATTGGTTGGAGCAGCAGGCCAACTGGGCAGATACCTTGTCTCCGTATTGGTCGTTGTCGGTAGAGGAGCAGTTTTATGTCCTTTGGCCATTTTCTATTTTGTTAATTTCGAGTAGTTTTCGGGCCTATTTTTTATGGTTCTGCGTGCTTTTTGGAATTGCTTTTAGGTATTATTCCGTGCATCTCCAACAAGGAATCGGGGTGTATATGTTGACCTGCGTCGACACCTTCGCCTGGGGTGCTTTATTAGCGCATTACATTCGCGAAGGAAGATCTGCAGAGATAGCTTTATGGGTCCGACGATTGATTATTCCTGTCGTATTTTGTTTTTTAATGATTTGCCTAAAACACACGGATGCCGATTTAGTCAAACAGTTATTTTTTAGAACGTTCACTTCTTTGGTTTCAGTAGCCATGCTTTTTTATGCGATGCAACCTGGAAATTTTGCCAAAATTTTATCGATCAGTCCCTTGCGACTCATCGGCCAAATGTCGTATGGCATTTACCTCTACCATATGTTAGTCCCTGATTTATTTTTCAA
>CAMARL010000076.1 GCA_945860325.1 Spirosoma fluviale
AGGCAAGAATCACGGGGGAAAGAGGTAGAACGACAGGACAAATAAAGGCCTTCGCAGATTTTATTTCGAATGATCAATGGCGCAAAGAAATTCATGACTCTGCCCTTCCAGACCGACAACCCTTACCGAAACCCGATTTATTTCAAAAGCAAATTCCATTAGGTCCAAGCGTTATTTTTGGGGCAAGTAATTTCCCATTAGCCTTTTCTGTGGCCGGTGGAGATACGATGTCTGCCCTCGCCGCAGGTTGTCCGGTCGTATTTAAAGCACATCCTGCCCACCCCAATACATGTGAATTAATGGGCACCGCCATTCAAAAGGCAGCCAAAAAAACTCATATGCCAGAAGGCGTATTTTCAATGGTTCATGCGACGAGCCACGAAATAGGTAGTTATTTGGTCACTCATCCCATCACACAGGCCGTCGGCTTTACAGGTTCATACCGCGGTGGAAAAGCTTTATATGATTTAGCTGTTCGCAGACCCCAACCCATTCCCGTATATGCTGAAATGGGTAGCATCAATCCAGTGGTTTTGCTTTCAGAAAAAATTAAAATTTCTGGAGAGGCATTGGCCGACGGACTAAGTCAGTCGGTTTGCATGGGTGTGGGACAATTTTGTACCAATCCAGGCCTTTTAATCCTATTAAAGTCAGATGAAGGTTTTCTTGATCTTTTGGCAAGCCGATTAAACACGATGCCTTTGGGGACCTTTTTGACGAAAGGGATCAAAGATGCGTATGCCAATGGAACGAAGTCATTAGCGAATCATACAGGTGTTCAGCAATTAACCCAAGCGGATTTACCTTCCCCTGCTCTATTTAAAACGAGTGCAAAAGAAGCCATGAATCATCCAGAGGTATTGGAAGAAGTTTTTGGGCCAAGTACCTTAGCGATTGTCGCTGAAGACATGGAAGAAATGATTGCGTTCATCGATTCATTACCAGGCCAATTAACCGCTACGGTTCAAGGAGAATTAAGTGAATTAAGTAAATCTTCAGATTTAATCGAGGCATTGACTCAAAAAGTAGGTCGTATTTTATTGAATGGTTTTCCAACTGGTGTAGAGGTTTCCGGAGCGATGGTTCATGGTGGTCCTTTCCCTTCGACGACTGATTCTAGGTCAACTTCCGTAGGAACGCAAGCGATTTACCGATTTACAAGACCGGTTTGTTTTCAGAACTTTTCGAGTGAAATGATTCCTTAATTGAGATGATTTTATAATTGATTTTATCAATAAAAAAGCCAGCTAAATTGCTGGCTTTTTTATTTGAAAATCGAGAATAATGGCTCCATTTCTAAGATACCTTGAAAATATCAACCAAAATATCCTGATTAAGCGTTTAGACTAAGGTTTTAATCGACCTAGCAACCAAGCACTCATCTTCTCACCTTGTTCAGGATACGTCCAGTGGCCCGTGTCTAGCGCTAAGTATAAATCTTTCGGAGCTGAAATCACATTGTAAGCCGCATACATGGAAGTTGGCGGACAAGTTTCATCATTATAACCCCAAGAATAATACCCAGGAACCTTCACTCGACGAGCGAAATTCACCACATCATAATACGATAAAGTAGAAATTTTATCCTTTTTCTCATTCGCCGACCTATTTGCTTTATCAAAATAATGTGGCCACCCACCTGCTCGGTCAAACAAATAACCTGTCACGTCCGATAACGCCGGATAAAAAGCACCTAAACTTTTAACTCGGGAATCTAAAGCTGTGGTAATAATCGACAAAGCTCCTCCTTGGCTTCCCCCAGTAACTGCTAAATTGCTGCCATCATATTGAGGCAAACTCGTCAGAAAATCATTTGCTCGCACGCATCCTAAATACACTCGCTTATAATAAAAACGATCCTTATCGTCCATATTATAATTAAAATAACCGGATAAAGGACCCGAACCTAAATCGGTATACACCGTTGGGTTCATGTCTACGGGAACCCCATGAATCCCAATTTGAAAAGTAATTACACCTTTCTCTGCCGTGGCTATATCCCCACCATAGGCACGTACACCGGCTCCGGGAACCTGCAACAAAGCTGGGTATTTTCCCTCTTTTTTAGGCACACATAAAATTCCATACAGTCGAGAACCCAATCGATAATTTTGCAAATTAACGTGATATACATTTGTTTTTTCAGTACATCTTTCAGGCATCAATGTCATCTTTGCATCCATCGGAATCTTAGCCAGATCCTCTTTGGCCTTTTCCCAAAAATTATCAAAGTCGGCAGGATTCTCAACGGTTGGCTGAATGTTTCCGGGGGCAAATCCAGCCGTGGCAAGATTGCGATACTCCTTGCCATCAACTTCAGCGACGGCAATACAACGAAGGAATCCTGCTTTGGATAGCGTTCCTCCGTCGAGTTTAATGATACCAGTTGATGCAATCACCGATTTCTTTTGTGTAGGATCCTGTTTCTCTGGTCCTATTTCATAGCGAACTGATGCATTGGGAACAAGACTTCCATTCTTGGTTACGGTAATGGTAAAATTCACTTTCTCTCCAATGCTATAATTCCAATTCGCATGATCAGCAGAAACGGCTACCTTAATGATTTTTTCTGTAGGTTGGCCAAAAGCCACAGATATTGCCATGATCGACAATAATCCAATAAACTGAATACGTTTCAACATAATTATTAGGTTTAAAGTTTAATTATTTCAATTTCAAATTTATGCAATGCAGATGTAAGCCATGTGATTTCTTCTTCAAAATTTGTAAAATCGCATACCTTGGCCTTAGTCTCAATCTTCTCACAAATTTCATGAACTTGCGAAGCACCCAAAGTACCCGAATTTCCTTTTAAAGTATGTAATTCAGACTGAACACCCTGGCAATCATTCAATTTATAGGCCTTTTCAGCGGTTTCAATTTGCTCCTTGGCTTCAATAATAAATTCAGCCAACATCCCTTTTACAAAAGCTAAATCCCCTCCCATAGCCTCTGATAATGCATGTAGGACGTCAACATCCACAACCAAAGAGGTTTTGTTTTTACTGGATTTACCTACTTTATTCTTTGGATTTTCTACTTTTTTCCCTGTAACCCATTGAGTCACCATCTCAATTAAAGATTGGGCGCGTATGGGTTTGGCTAAATAATCATCCATGCCAACCGCCATAAATCGATCACGATCTTCTTTCATTGCATAAGCTGTCATGGCTATAATTGGAGGCAAATCAATTATTTTTAAGTCTTTTAATTGCTTAGTTGTTTCCATTCCATCCATCTCAGGCATTTGAATATCCATCAAAACGAGATCATAAGTCACATCAGACTGCAATTGTAAAATAGCCTCTTTTCCACTCGAAACTGAATCGACCTGACATCCCGACCTAACCAAAATTTGACTCGCGACTTTTCTATTGGTCGCATTGTCGTCGACCAATAAAATAGTGGGCCTTAACTCACTCAATTTCCCGCTAATCTCAAACGTTTTGTCTTCCTTTTGTTCAATGGCAAATGCACGATCCCCTACTTTTAAATTGATTGTAAACCAAAAAATACTTCCCACACCCACCGTCGATTCCACGCCCACATCCCCATCCATCAGTTTACATATCTCACGAGAAATGGCCAAACCTAAGCCTGTTCCCCCATGAACTTTTGTGGTAGAATTATCAAGTTGCTGAAACGAATTAAACAATATTTTTAAATCAGCCTCGCTAATGCCAACTCCCGTATCCGAAACTTTGACATGTAAATCAAATCGATCATCTATTTTATTTAAGACCGAAACGTCAATTTGAATGTTACCATTCTCCGTAAATTTGAGAGCGTTTGAGGTCAGATTGGATAATATTTGCAACAAACGTGTTTCATCTACATGTACACATTCAGGTATATCAGATGCCAAATCAAAGGACAAAGTATTTCCTTTCTGCTTAGCGATTTGAGAAAACAAAGCCATTAGACGCTCAAAAACATCTCTTAAAATAATATCTCGAGGATGTAAAGCCATTTTACCCGCTTCAATTTTCGCTAAATCTAAAATGTCATTTAAAATATTTAAAAGGGTATCCGATGATTTTTTGATCGTTTGAACATAATCCTTTTGTTCTGTATCCAAGCTCGTATCACTCAGCATATCCACCATTCCTATCACTCCATTCATTGGCGTACGAATCTCATGACTCATATTCGCCAAAAACTGCTCCTTCACTTTTAGGGAATATTCCGCCTGTTCACGAGCTAAGACTAATTCTCTTTGATATTTTTTTAAATCGGTAATATCACGAGCGATACCGGAAACTTCTTGAATGGACCCCTGGGATAAAATTGGGTTTAAATAAACTTCAAGCCACTTTTCAACGCCCTCCTTCGTCTGTAACTCAAGCTCAAAATGTTGTTTTTTACCCCGAAAAGCTGCTTTGTATTTATCTTCCAAGGGACGTCGCTCTTCAGGAGGCAACAATTTAAAACCCATAGTCTCGGTTGAAATATTCAATTGAGGACTCCTGTTAAGTTGCTTCTCCAATAATTCAGCATACTCAAGGTTAAAACTGGTCAGCATCAATCGCTTATTGACCGACCACATTAAATGAGAACTACCTTCAAAAATCGCACTTAATCGAGCTGTTTCGCGCGCTAAAGCCTCTTCCGCCTGTTTTCTAGCGATGGCAAGCGCTACTTGACCCGAGATAAAATCCAATAACTCTAAATCTCGGTTTTCATACTTGTTAACCCTTTCATAGGATTTAACCCCAATAATACCAGTAACCCGATCACCTATTCGTAAAGGCACACAAAGCATCACTTTAGGCACAACCCCATATAAATAAATAACCTTTTCCTGGGCCAATTTATGAATTTCGTCATCATGCAAAATCAATGGCTTATTGGCCATAATGGCGTATTCAGTCAAACCATTGCCTAATTTTCGCTTCGTAAAATGAACTCTCGAATTGAAATATTCATCGATGTAATAAGGAAAATACAAAAAGCTTTTAGCCGGATCATATTGCGCAATAAAGAAGTTCTTAACGTCAATCACCTCCCCTAATTGTTTGTGGATATTCACATACAAATCGTCCAAATTCGTGGAATTTATCGCCACTTGGGCAATGGAAGAAAACAATTTATTGGCTCGCTCTGCCCGAACTTTTGCAGTGGAATTATGTAAAATACACCGATAGGCCGTTGGCAATCCCTTTTCAAACCGACAAGTCACCGAGCCGCTGACATATAATCGACGGCCATCTTTACGCTTAAAAACAGCGGTAAATTCAGTTAACTCTTCCCCTTTACTAAGTTTTGTGAATTGATCGATCGTTTTGTGGGCAAACTCAGGATGCAAAACATCTTGCATTTTCAAATCCTTTGATTCCTCTTCCGTATACCCCATGGTTTCAAGCCAGGCCTTATTGACAAACAAAAACCGACCGGAAATACCCGTTATTTGGATTAAGTCGGTCGTATTATTGATCAAGTCTTGAAGTTGGGAATTCGACCTATTAAGCGCTTCAGTCACCTTTTTCCGCTCGGTCACATCCTCACCGATGATACTTAAAAAGGTATTCGAATCCGATTCACTGATGATAGTGGAAGAAACCTCCACCCATTTTACGGCACCCGTTTTAGTGATGTAATTTCTTTCTCTTTCTTCAAATAATCCACCAGAATCAATCGCCTTATTAAAAGAAGCACGTCTGGCTTCACTTTCTTCTGGGGGCAATAGGGTGGAGAAAAAATCTTTCCCATTTAATTCCGATGGCTCGTAGCCTAAAATAGTATGTGTAAAGGCGTTGGCATGGACAATGATCCCGTCTGTTGACATAATAAGACCAAAAAGCTTTACGCCCTCTAATGTCTTTATCAAATTATCAGTGGAAGCCTGCTCCATGGGTAAATTTAAAATTTTGCTTAAATGTACGAAAAAGGGCTTAATTTTACTCAATAAACCCAGAAGCGCAGGTGCAAGTAAGAGCAAAGAAAAGTCTAGGACAGCATTTTTTAAAGGATTTGGACGCTGCTAAGCGAATTGTGGATGGGCTTCAACCGAATGGTGCCTACGACAAAGTATTGGAAATAGGACCAGGAATGGGGGTTTTGACACAGTTCTTGGTCAAAAAAACAGAATATCAAACTTCATTAATTGAGATAGATCAGGAATCAGTAGCCTACTTAAGAAAAAATTACCTTGAGTTTACGGGACCTAGGTTGATCGATGGCGACTTTCTGCGGTATCCATTAGAAAATATTTTTGGTGAAGAAAAATTCGGGATTGTTGGCAATTTCCCTTACTTCATCTCCACTCAAATATTTTTCAGAGTCCTGGAGTACAAAGATCAATGTATCGAAATCGTAGGTATGTTGCAAAAAGAAGTAGCGGTACGATTAGCCGCAAAACCTGGCAATAAAGATTATGGGATATTAAGTGTTTTGCTACAAGCCCATTATGACATCGAATATTTATTTAGTCTAGGACCTGAAGTATTTACTCCTCCCCCGAAAGTCAATTCAGGCGTCATAAGATTGGTGCGAAATTGGGACAAAAAACTGGAATGTGATCCCGCAAAATTTAAAGCTTTGGTGAAAATGGCCTTTAATCAAAGGAGAAAAACACTTCGGAATGCCCTTAGGTCATTGCAATTGCCCGATCATCCCCTGTTAACCAAAAGAGCGGAGCAATTAGGAGTACCCGAATTCACGGAATTAACTGAATTGTGGAAAGCTCAGGGATATCCAGGGGCCTAATTCAGGATATCTTCCTTTCAAATTGCCTGATTTAAGCCAATATTTTATAAATTTGCAGATTATTCATTTTCTTAACCTCAAATCATGGAAGTAGTAAACACACAACACCTTCCGTTTGAACTCACTAAAGAGTATATAGAAGAGGTTCGCTTGTTGATTCAAAATCAGGCGACGGAAGAAATTATTCAAAAAACAGATGGTTTATTTCCTGCTGATATCACCAATATTTTAATTGAATTAACAGGGGAAGAAGCAAAATATATAGTACTCCTTTTAGATACTAAAATTGCCGCTGAGATTATCTCGACCATCGACGCGGACGATCGTAAAAAGTTTTTAAAAAATTTCAACTCAAACGAAATAGCCGAATACATCGATTTAATTGATTCAGATGACGCTGTTGATATTCTAAACGAGCAACCCGTGCGTGTGCGTGAAGAAGTAATCGCGCTCTTAAAAGATCGCGAACAGGCTAGGTTCATTATTGACCTCATGCATTATGATGAGGATTGTGCTGGGGGATTAATGCAAAAGGAGTTAATCAAAATTAATGTCAAGCAAACGGTTACTGAGTGTGTGGAGGAAATTCGCCGACAAGCCGAAGATGTGGAGAAAGTATATTCCGTTTATGTCGTAGACGATGATGGTAAATTGCTAGGGACCGTTTCTTTAAAGAAAATAATATTAGCCAAGCGAGGATCTAAAATACAAGATGTATACGAAGACGATGAAATCGTGTCCGTTCAAACGTATGTTGCTGGGGAAGAAGTGGCTGACATTATGCAAAAATATGACCTTGAAGCGATTCCTGTCATCAATATTCAAGGACGCCTTTTGGGCCGAATTACGATTGACGACGTGGTCGATTTTATCACAGAATCAGCCCAAGAGGATATTCAAGTCATGGCTGGTATCTCGGAGGACGTAGAAGAAGATGACTCCATTTGGCTTTTAGTTCGTTCTCGCTTACCCTGGTTAATTGGCGGCATGGTCGGCAGTTTTTTAGCCGCTAAAATCATCGATCGTTTTGATGATACCATCGCTCTTTTACCTGCCATTTCTGCATTTATACCGTTGATTGGATCAACGGGTGGTAATGTGGGAATTCAATCTTCTTCTTTAATCGTTCAAAGTTTGGCCGATAAAAGTGGCCTTGATACGACGCTCTGGAAACGACTTCAAAAAGTTTTAATTGTGGCCTTCATCAATGCAATCATTGCCGCAATTTTTGCTTTTGGATGTTCATTGCTGGTGGATTCTGGCGAAATAATGTTGTCCACAACCGTGTCGATTTCACTCTTTGCGGTAGTTATGCTTGCCTCATTAATGGGAACCATTACTCCATTAGTATTAAACCAATTGAAAATTAACCC
>CAMARL010000077.1 GCA_945860325.1 Spirosoma fluviale
AAAACAAGCTTAAGAGAAGATTTATCGTTAATGCTGACGGTGCCAACCTACCCTTTTTTATCGGCCGCGATCAAATTATTTTTCAAAGGAAATAAATTGCCATGACCATATCCTAAATTCAATTTGTGGCTCTCTAATATTAATATTAAATTTGTGTATTCTTAAAACTTAATTTATAAACTAATTCACGAATGGCTTACTTATTTACCTCAGAGTCAGTATCTGAAGGACATCCTGATAAAGTTGCTGACCAAATTTCTGACGCGTTAATTGACCATTTTATGGCTTTTGACCCTACTTCCAAAGTTGCATGCGAAACTCTTGTGACCACTGGTCAGGTAGTTTTAGCGGGCGAGGTAAATACCACAACCTACTTAGATGTACAAGCCATTACCCGAGAAGTCATTCGTAAAATAGGCTATACTAAGTCGGAATATATGTTTGAAGCTAATTCTTGCGGTATTCTTTCGGCTATTCATGAGCAATCTGCAGATATTAATCAGGGAGTTGATCGTGCGAATCCAGAAGACCAAGGAGCGGGAGATCAAGGAATGATGTTTGGCTTTGCAACCAAAGAAACTGATAATTATATGCCATTGGCATTAGATTTAGCACATAAAATTTTACAGGAGTTATCAAATATTCGCAATAATGAGCCATCTCTTATTGGATACCTTCGTCCTGATGCAAAATCTCAGGTGACGATTGAATATAGCGACAACCACGTGCCACAAAGAATTGACACGATTGTTGTTTCTACTCAGCACGACGACTTTGCTGCAGAAGCTGATATGTTGGCCAAAATCAAAAAAGACATCGTTGAGATTGTTATTCCACGTGTGAAAGCAAAATTAAAGCCAGAGCTACAGGCTTTATTTAATGATGCGATTACTTATCACATCAATCCAACTGGTAAGTTTGTGATTGGTGGACCTCATGGCGACACAGGTTTGACGGGACGTAAAATTATCGTAGACACCTATGGTGGAAAAGGAGCCCACGGAGGTGGAGCATTTTCAGGAAAAGATCCATCGAAAGTGGATCGTTCAGCTGCCTATGCAACCAGACATATTGCCATAAATTTAGTGGCTGCAGGATTGTGTGACCAAGTATTAGTTCAAGTATCCTATGCGATAGGCGTAGCAAAACCATGTGGATTATTTATTGACACCTATGGATCAGCAAAAGTTGGTTTAACGGATGGAGAAATCGCTAAAAAGGTAGAAGCTATTTTTGATATGCGCCCTTACTTTATTGAACAAAGATTAAAACTTAGAAACCCCATTTATTCAGAAACTGCTGCTTATGGCCACATGGGACGTAAAAACGAAGTGGTGACGAAACATTTTGTTGGGCCTAATGGTCAACAATTGACCAAGGAAGTTGAGTTATTTACTTGGGAAAAATTAGATTATGTGGATACGGTCAAAAGTGCTTTTGGCTTATAGTTTTCATGAAAATAAGTACATAAAAAAGGGGCTTTGATTTAAAGCCCCTTTTTTAATTTTAAAATTCAGTCGATATATCAGGCAATCGCCCCATTTTTTTATGATTCGTTTTCGATTTAAATCTTTTAATTTGTTCAACTAAGGCATTTAATGCTAAATCTAAAGCTTCTTCAAACGACTTGGCTTTCTCCTTGACAAACAAAATGGCGCCTGGTACGGCCAACTTGATTTCCAGGAATTTTTCTTTTACTTTTCCAAGCCCAGTAGAGACTTTTAAAAAAACCTCACCACTGGTTATTCGGTCATAAAATGTTTCCAATTTATCTAATTTAGCTTGAATGCTGTCAATTAATTTTTGATCAGCATTGAAGTGAATGGCGTGAACTTGCACTTTCATAAGCATACAATTTAAATGGTGAAAAATGCCCTAGGAATCAAATAGGGACCAAAGAAGAAAGAACGTTTGTGATTCATCTGAAATGTAAAAGATTTTTAAAAGGTTGTCAAGTTTTATGAACTATTTATTTTAATGACCCTTTAATCCATCCAAACCACACGGTATAATTCAAATTTAATGCCCGACTTTATTAAAAAATCATGCCAAAAATATTGAATTGCCGACAAGTGATCCGTGGGCGATTTTACTTCTATAAATTGGTACTCTGAATCTTTGAAAATAAACAAATCAGGAAACCCCTTGGCATGAGTAGATAAATGTGTCCATAAATAACGTAAAACCTTGGATAAACTTTCGAAGGGAACTATATGAACCAACTCCCGAATTAATTGAATATCGAGTGTATACCAATCGATCAAAGGGTTCAATTTACCCTCATGGTTTTCCTTAATTTCTAATGCATAAATAATAAATGAATCGATGGAACCCAATAAACTGATTTTGTCTTCAAAATCTTTTTCCTTTCCTAAGGTAAACCCTTCCGAAGAATAATGACTGGGCGCCCACTGAAATGGATGATGTATACCGGTTTGTTTCTCATCAAAAACTAGGTCCCAACAAAGTATTCCAAGAACATTTTTCCAAAGGTGATTTTCTGTAAAATGAGCTGAATAACCCATGTTCTCAAAGTAATGCATGACACCCATTTCAACATTCCCCTTCCATTTAATATCGATCAATAAAGTGGGAGATGATTTCAACGATTGAGTGACCACTTTTATATGCTTCTTTGAGTTTTGCTTTAAAATAAAGTCTTCAAAAAAATGAGTCTCTTTGGGAGAAAAAGCAATTTCTAGGCCCAATTTAGCCAGCAGCAATGCTTCATCTATCCGCTTTAATTTGGCCAGAATTCTAACTCTACGTTCCAATGACAAACATGAAAAACTAGGTTCATAAATATCCAAGGCAAGCTCCATGCAGCCTAGTCGTTCAAGCCAACGACCCAACGAAAATAAGGCACGCTCAAAGGAACCCATAGCCACATCCGAAATATCTTCATACATGGGTAGAATATCTTGATTCCATGATTCAACTAATTCATAAGTTGACTCAGAATCTTTTGATAATTCTTGAAAACGTTCCCTCCAAATACTAATTTTCCACTTTTCGATGGCCTCCTTTCTAGAGTGGAAATAGGGAATAAATTCCTCCTCATTGACGACGACATATTGCCTATGGCCTAAATCCCGAATGACAAATTCGGACATATCACGAAATTTTGTGCCAAAAAACAAGAATTGAATAAATGTAAAATATTCTAATTGGACCGGACAAATGAGTCGACTAGTCATTACGTTTAACTCTTGTAGCAATTCATTACCAAAAGGCTTACACAAATCCACTAAATGGTCTTTGGCAATCGTAGATGTAAATTTAGGGAAATGCGCTATTTTAGATGTCAAAGCGATGCACTCCTTTTTTGAAAATACAGACAGTATGGAGCCTAAATCAACTGAATCCAATTTGGAAGCAAAACGAATAAAACCATTTTCGCCCAACTCATTTAAACGTAAAGGAATATTAGAAATTTCGACATAAGTCAGTTTTTCTTCTCTAAACCAAAGCGCGCGCCTACTGGCTAATCGAAGGTAAAGGCATTGCGATTCTTTGCTTAGATTTTCAAACTCTTGAATAAATAAAATTTCTGAGTCTGATAATAAATTTTGATACTGCTTTTTTACATATCCTAAAACATAATTGAAATTTTCCCAATAATAAAAAGTTGATAAGTCGGGAATGGGCTGCTTACTCATTTTCAAATAAAAATATAAATTGTACTATTTGTAGATAAATTTCAAGTTTTTGAACATAAAATTAGATTATTTCAACAATTTGCAAAACAATGGTATATTTGCACTGCCTGAAATTAGGTCAATTTTACAAAACAATTTCGAAACAAAATAAATATGCAAACAGTTTCAACCTTTAATTTTGCCGGTAAAAAAGCATTAGTTCGCGTAGACTTTAATGTGCCCTTAAATGAGCGTTTTGAAATTACAGATGATACAAGAATTAAGGCAACGATTCCAACCATTCAAAAAATTATTCATGATGGTGGTTCTGTCATATTAATGTCACATTTGGGCAGACCTAAAGATGGCCCTATTGAAAAATATTCATTGAGACATTTGGTAACGCCCTTATCCATTGTTTTTGGGGTAAAGGTTAGATTTGCGCCTGATTGCATAGGCGAAGAAGCCATTACCTTAGCATCTGAATTAAAAGCTGGCGAAATTTTACTTTTAGAAAATTTGCGTTTTTATAAGGAGGAAGAAAAAGGAGACGAAGCGTTTGCAGAAAAACTTTCCAAATTAGGAGATGTATGGGTTAACGATGCATTTGGAACTGCGCATAGAGCACATGCTTCCACTGCGGTAATTGGTCAGTTTTTTAGCGAAAAAGTAGCTGGATTTGTGATGCAAGCTGAAATTGAAAATGCCCAAAAAATATTGGAATACGCAGAAAGACCTTTTACTGCGATCATGGGAGGTTCAAAAATTTCTGACAAAATATTGATTATAGAAAAACTATTAGATAAAGTTGACAATCTAATTATAGGTGGAGGAATGACTTACACATTCTCATTAGCTGAAGGTGGGAAAATTGGTCGATCCATTTCAGAACCGGATAAAGTAGATTTAGCCAAATCACTTCTTGAAAAAGCAAAAGCGAAAGGCGTTAATATTTACATGCCATTAGATAATTTGTGTGCAGATGATTTTAATAATAATGCCAATCGACAGATAGTAAATAGGGGTGAAATTCCAGACGGTTGGGAAGGTTTAGATATTGGCCCTAAATCGATTGAATTATTCCAACAGGTAGTCGCGCAATCAAAAACTATTTTATGGAATGGACCCATGGGTGTTTTTGAATTTCCAAATTTTGCTAATGGGACTAATGCCATAGCGGATGCTGTTGTTAAGGCAACGGAGGACAATGGCGCATTTTCATTAATAGGCGGTGGGGATTCCGCATCGGCGGTTAATAATGCAGGATATGGCGATCGGGTAAGTTATGTGTCGACAGGTGGGGGTGCATTGCTTGAATACATGGAAGGTAAGGTTTTACCAGGTGTTGCTGCATTAGAAGCATAAAAAAATAAGATTTTATTTTATAAGGCAAGGAAATGTTTCCTTGCCTTTTTGTATTTTAGCCTATTGCGAAATGAATAAACGTATATGATTTACACTTCAGCACCCCCATCGTTAAAATCAACTTTAATAAGTTTAGATAGTAGGCAGATTTACGACACTCCTAATACAGCTTTCTTTGCAGTGAGGGGTATTCATCATGACGGGCATCAATACATTGAGAACCTTTATAAAAGCGGGATCAAAGAATTTATCGTAGAAAAGATAGCATGGACCAGTATTTTATTAGAAAAAGCAAAAAAATGGGAAGATGCTGATTTTTATGTGGTGGAAAATAGTATTCAAACTTTACAAAAATTAGCGGCCCAACATAGAAGCAAATTCGACTATAATCTAGTGGCAATTACAGGTTCAAACGGTAAAACTATTTGCAAAGAATGGCTTGCCACCTTACTTAATGGAACTTATAATTTGGTCAAAAGTCCAAAAAGTTTTAATTCACAAATAGGGGTTCCATTATCTGTATGGGCCATGAAACCCAATCACAATTTGGGGATATTTGAAGCAGGTATTTCACAACCCGGTGAAATGGAAAAACTTGAAGCTATTTTAAAACCTAGCCATGGAATTTTAACCCATTTTGGAGAAGCTCATGGAGCTAATTTTAGTCAAGAAGAACATAAATTACAAGAAAAATTAATGCTCTTCAAAAATAGCAAAACACTAATTTATCGATCAAACAATTGGAATAAAATAATCCATACCTACATTAAAAGTATAAATCCAGAAATTGAGCTGATCGAATGGAGTACTGAAGATCCAACTAAAAATATTTTTGTTCATTTTATTAGATCTGCCCATGAAACTCAGATAAAATTAAAGAAAGCGTCGCAAAGCGAACCCTTCATTGACATTAAAACAGAATTAACGGATGACGCTTCGTTAGAAAACATATGCCATTGTTTAATCATGGCCCATGTGTTAGGCATGGATAATTTAGCAATAAACCTTGCCATACGAAGAGTGAAGCCAATATCCATGAGGCTGGAAATAAAAGAAGGACTTAGGGATATTAAAATAATTGACGACTCTTACAACAACGACATCGATGGGCTAAGGTTAGCCTTACCCCTATTGATGAAATATGAGACAAAGAAAAAGATATTAATCATAAGCGATTTTTTAGAAATTGGCCTGCCAGAAGAAAACCTATATGCTGAAATAAATACCATGATATTAAATCAAAAAATAGATTTAATCATTGGCATAGGTAGTCAAATTTCAAGAAACAAAAATAAAATTAACGGAATTGAAGTTTATCAATCGACAGAAGATTTTCTAAAATCAGGGAAGTTAAATTCATTATATAATGCAGCCATACTATTAAAAGGAGCTAGAAAATATAATTTTGAAAAGCTAGTCTATGCATTAGAAAATAAATCACATTGCACCCAATTAGAAATTAATTTAGATGCACTGCAACATAACTTAAGTTACTATAAAAATAAAATCGGATTAGAGACCAAATTAATGGTCATGATAAAAGCTTTTGCCTATGGTGCGGGTGCGGTGGAAATTGGCCAGATACTCCAACAACAAGGCGTAGATTATCTGACAGTGGCCTATACTGATGAAGGAGTTGAATTGCGCAAAAACGGAATTTACACACCTATTATGGTGATGAACCCACAAATTGAAGAATTTGCAAAACTAATTGAATATTCGCTAGAGCCAGAGATATACAGTTTTGAATTACTAAAAGCATTAGATGAATATTGCCTTTTAAACGAACAAAATATTAAAATTCATATCAAATTAGATACTGGTATGAAAAGGTTAGGTTTTGAAATCCATGAAATAGAATCATTGGCTAATTATTTAGCTGAAATGCCACAATTATGGGTAGTCAGTATGATGAGCCATTTAGTAGCCTCAGAAAATCTAGAGCATGATTTGTTTACAAAAAACCAAATCGCCGAATTCAAAAAAATGTCAGATATTTTAACAAACAAACTGAGTTACAAACCTTTATTACATATAGCAAATTCAGCAGCCATTGAGAATTATCCAGAAGCTAAATTGGATATGGTCAGATTAGGGATCAGTTTATATGGCATTACACAAAACAAAAAAGAAATTAAACAAATCGAAAATGTACTAACGCTGAAAACATATATCTCTCAAATAAAAACAGTCGAAGAAAATGAGACTGTAGGATATGGAAGAAAAGGTAAATTAAATAAAAAAAGTACCATAGCAACATTAGCCATTGGCTATGCAGATGGATACCCAAGATCACTCGGAATGGGGAATGGTCAATTCGAAATTAATGGAGAATTGTGCCCTACCATTGGAGCCATTTGTATGGACATGACGATAGTCGACATAAGTCATGTAGAGCATGTAGCGACAGGAGATATGGCATTGGCCTTTGGCGGGAAAATACAATTATCAAAAATAGCTAATGAAGCCAAAACAATTCCCTACGAAATAATGACTAACATCAGTAGTCGGGTTAAAAGAGTCTATATAAAAAATTAGTGTAGGTTTAAAGAACATTTGAACAACCTAAAAAAATAAACAGTAAATCAATTCATATCATGCAAAATCCTTAGAACTATATCTAAGGATTTTTTTTATTAAAACTAAATGCCCAAAATCATAAAATACTATTTTAAACTATTCATATATAATGATTCATTAGTAAGATTTAATCAAATATATTAATTAGCTAAAAAGCTAAGAATTATTTAGTTGTATAGCTATATAATTAGCCTTATTGATAATAATATTTATCACAAAGGCTAAATATTTAAAGATGACTATAAAACAAGCCTTAATAAAGCTAAATGATCGTATTTGGAAATTAATAAAGAAATACCTAAATTAGCTAAATAAGTAATAATTATGCGTGTAGAGGACATTGCAAAAGCTTTAGGAGACGAATCAAGAAGAAAAATAGTAGAATTATTGCAG
>CAMARL010000078.1 GCA_945860325.1 Spirosoma fluviale
GCTAAGAATAATTGGACCCCTAAAATAATCGCGACTAATGCCAAATAAAATAAGGGATTATCTGTGACATTTCTATATTTCAAATGGTTTGCCAGATTATACAATTTTTCACTGATCAACCATGTCGTCAACAGGGTCCCTGAGAAAAAGGATAAAATCCCTAAGCTCCCAAAAAGGTGCATAGGTCTTTTTCCAAAAGCCTGTACAAATGAGATAGAAAGAAGATCTAAGAATCCGAATATAAATCGTTCTAGGCCAAATTTGGTCACACCATATTTTCTAGCTTGATGCTGAACGACCTTCTCCCCAATCTTTGTAAATCCATTCCATTTTGCTTGAACGGGGATATAGCGGTGCATTTCGCCATAAAGTCGGAGTGTCTTGACCACTTCTTTTTTATAGGCTTTTAACCCACAATTGAAATCATTTAGATGTACGCCAGATAATTTTCTGGTTGCAGCATTATATAATTTTGTGGGTATTGTTTTCGAAATAGGGTCAAATCTTTTTTGTTTCCAACCAGAAACAAGGTCATAATCTTGTTCTTTGACCATTTGATAAAGCGCTGGAATTTCATCTGGTGAATCTTGCAAATCAGCATCCATGGTAATGACCACGTCTCCTTGCGCTTTAGAAAAACCTTCGTGCAAAGCGGCTGATTTGCCATAATTTCTAGCAAAACAAATGCCTTTAACTGGCTTATATTCTTTAGATAAGGAATTAATTACCTCCCATGACGCATCGGTGCTCCCATCATTGATAAAAATAAGCTCGTAGGAAAACGAGTTTGTTTTCATTACTTGATCTATCCAAGCTGTAAGTTCTGGTAAAGATTCAGCTTCGTTAAAAAGAGGAACAAGAATAGATATTTGCAACATATACGGATGTTTCTACAAACAAAAATACAAAAACATGTGGTTAATTTTTATTCAAAGATTAAATAGTAGGGATTAAGCAATAATTTAAACGCTTCGGTGTATTCATTTTTTTCATCTTTGATGTATAAGTTTTCAATGGCTATCTCATCTTTATTAGTCGATCCCAGACAAATCACCCGTAGGAGTTTCGCCCCGGGGTTTGAAAAAATATATAGAAATTGATGAACAAAAAGACCATTTTTCCCTAGCTCTTTTTCAAATTTGTCCATCACTTCTTTGGGATAAATGACAGCAAATTTCCCTCCAGGTTTCAACAGATTTTTAATCGCAATAATCAAATCCGCAAAATTCAATTCGTCATCATGTATGGCCAACTGTTTGTCCTCTAAAGTGGCTGGAAGGTGATTAGTGAAAAATGGTGGATTACAAATAATGAAATCATACCTATCTTCCGTGGATAAAGATCGAATATCTCCATTCATTACTTGAATCTGATTTTTGAATGGGCTATTTTGTATATTTTCTAAGGCGAGAATGGCAACCTCTGGATGAATTTCGATGGCATCTATACTCACTTCGTGATTCCCTTGAGCGAGCATGCAGGCCATTAAACCGCAACCAGTTCCTATATCTAAGATTTTACCTTTGGCAAATTTGTGTGCCCATGCACCCAATATGCAAGCCTCGGTACTTATTTTTAATCCCGGATTTCCGTGGGCTAGTGAAAATTCTTTGAAGGTGAAGACCGATCTATTTCCTCCCATAATCTGCTGGATTTTCACCCCAATCTTCGGTTTCCCACTTTAATATTTTAGTTACGTATGGATTTTTTTGTAGCCACTCTAATGCACTATCGACCATTTTAAAAAGCTCTTCCGTGGCTGAACTACGTTCTAAATTCGTTTTTATTGCCTTTTTTTTAACCCATGAAATTGCGGTTCTTGAATCTGAATAAATGGGAAATGGACAATTGATTTTTTTCAAATAAGCCAATCCGTGAACAATGGCCAAGAACTCACCTAAATTAACCGTGCCTAAAGGGAAGGGACCTCTAAAAAATAAAACTTCTTTCGTTTCAGTGTTTACGCCTTGGTATTCCAAAACGCCTGGATTCCCAGCACAGGCTGCGTCGACGGAAATGGATGGAATGACAATGGTTTCACTCGTTATTTTTCTACTCTTTGAAGGGGCTGATTTTGTTTGAATGCTGGCCCAATAGTTCTTTTTGGACGCATGAAAAGCTTGCTCTTTTGTCTCAAAAGATTTGAATTGAGCATTAGGAAACCCTTTTATATTTTGCTCGGTTTCAGTCCAGGTGTCAAAAATACCTGTCTTGTGACCCGCCCAAATGACATAATATTTTTGCTTTTTAGCCATATTATAAGAGTCTTGTTTTAAATATCTTGATGGCTATGGCAATCAAAATAACTCCAAAAACTTTTCTTAAAATTTGTGTTCCAGCATTTCCTAATTTCCTTTCAATCCAAACACTTGAGCGTAATACTAAATAAATGAAAATCAAATTGATGAAAATACTAATCAAGATATTCACTTCTTCAAATTGTGATTTTAGCGAAATTAATGTGGTCATAGTCCCTGCTCCAGCAATTATAGGGAATGCGAGTGGAACAATGGAATGGGACCCTGTGGTGATGGTATCATTTTTGAATATATTTCTACCTAAAGTCATTTCAAGGCCTATTAAAAATAATATTAATGCACCGGCTACGGCAAAAGAGTTAGTGTCCACCCCTAAAAAAGCTAGGATAAATTTTCCGGCAAAGAAAAATCCCACCATGATTAGCCCTGATACTAAGGTTGCTTGTCCCGCATGAATATCTCCATTTTTTTTTCTAAGGTCGATGATAATCGGAATCGCTCCTAAAATATCAATGACCGAAAATAAAATCAAGGAGGAGGATACTATTTCTTTAAAATTGATTTCCATGGCTAAGCATTTATCAGATTAATTAATTGACGAAAGTCTTCCAAGGTATGGCTAGGGAAATTTGCGATACGAATCGTATTATCTTTCCATTCTCCATATCCTTTACCTAATTCTATGTTGTTTTTTAAACACAAATCTTGAAGTCTTTTTATTTGTTCAGCATTACCTTTTAAAGCGAATACGGTAGGAAGTCTCAAATGCTGATTTTCTATCAGAAATGATAAATGGAATGAATTAGAGTTCGAAAAAAAATCAGTTAAAATTGACGCTTTCTCCCATGTTTGCTGATCAATAACGGTTAGGTTGGGAAGTAAGTGTGCCAATTTATTTAAAACGTAAATGCTTAGCACATTTGGTGTATAATGAGTCTGAAACAGTTTTCGATTTTCTTCCATTAAAAGAACATCGTTATAATGGACTTTTTTATTTAATTGGGCCGCTCTTTTAAGCGCTTTAGGCGAACAAATGAGTACACCTAAACCAGCTGGAATCCCTAGGCATTTTTGCACAGAGGCAAACCAAACATCTGCTTCCAACCAAGGCAAATTAATTCCTCCCATGGTTGACGTGGCATCTACGGCTATAATGGCATCTTCGTTGAGGTTAAAATCAGATCTGCATATTTTTTGTCCTGTACCATTTGAAGTTTCACTTTGGACTAAGCAGATGGTATCAAAATCATTCGTGCTTAATGTACTAGCGACTGATTTCAAATCATCATTAAGCCCAAATTCAAATGATTCAGCATTTGGAATAATCTGATGGGCATAATGAGCCCATTTTTTACCAAAAGCCCCATTATATAGGTGCAGACTTTTTTCTTTTATGAGTGATTGAGCTACAATTTCCCAAGCTTCTGTGGCTGATGATATGAAATACAGTGTGTAATCCTGAGGGATATTCCATTTTTCATGAAGGATTTGAAGCGTGTCTTTTAACAATACCTCAAAGCGTTCGCTTCGATGATTTATACTAACGACGCCGTTGGAAAAGGCCTCTTGGATGAATCCGAGGGCTTCAGGATGAACCTTGGAAGGACCTGGATAAAATGAGAGCATGAATTATAGAAATGAATAAAGTCCTAAATCGTAACCAGGTAGACCAAAACCAACAATACTACCCTTGCATTTTGGACTCAGGTAGCTATGTGCACGAAAAGATTCTCTCGCGTGTACATTGGAAATATGAATTTCTATGACGGGAGTTTTAATGGCTGAAACCGCATCCGCAAGGGCGATGGACGTATGTGTATAACCCCCTGCATTTAATAAAATACCATCATAGGAAAACCCCACTTCGTGTAATTTATTGATCATGGCACCTTCTTCATTGGACTGAAAATAAAATATTTCAAATTCCTTTTCAAATTTATCACGTAACACTTCAAGGTATTGCTCAAATGTTTGTTGGCCATAAATTTCAGGCTCTCTAGTGCCCAACAAATTTAAGTTGGGTCCATTCAGAATTAAGATTTTTTGACGTACCATAGAAAAAGAATTTAATAAGAGCCAGTCTATATTTAGATCTAATGCGATGTAAAAATACGTATTTCTGTTAAATTTATGTGATTGTTTAAATAAATTGCCCATGTGGGAAAATGAAATTCAGACTTTTGGGCATTATTTAAGGATTGAAAGGGGACTCTCTGGACACTCATTAGAGGCCTATATACGCGATATTCGGAAGTTGGCCACTTATTTGACTCCCTTGCAAACACCCATTTTGGACGTAAAAGAAAATCAGATACTTGATTTTTTAAAAGATTTACATAGTCTCGGTATTGAAGCTAGTACGCAATCGCGTTGTTTATCAGGCATCCGAAGTTTCTTTCAATATTTGGTTTATGAAGGTAAGATTCCAATGGATCCAACGGTGCATATTAAGAGTCCGCAAAAAGGTAGGAAATTGCCGGATACGCTTTCATTTGATGAAATCAATTTGATTTTAGAGGCAAATGACATGAGTGCCAATGAAGGAGTTCGCAATCGGACTATGTTAGAGTTTTTATATGGCGCTGGACTTCGGGTTTCAGAATTAGTAGGGTTAAAATTGACCGATGTATACATCGAAAATGGTTTTATCAAAGTGTGTGGAAAGGGGGATAAGGAGCGTTTGGTTCCAGCAGGCAGAGATGCATTTACTTATTTGAAATTATATTTAGCGCATATTAGGCCACAAATTCCGGTAAAGAAATCCGCGGTTAATTATGTGTTTTTAAATCGGCGGGGATCCCCATTAAGCCGAGTGATGGTGTTTATCATTTGTAAAGACTTAGCTCAAAAGGCAGGTATTCAAAAGACGATTAGTCCGCATACTTTTAGGCATTCTTTTGCTACTCATTTGATTGAAGGAGGAGCGGATCTTAGGGCTGTTCAGGAGATGCTTGGGCATGAGTCCATCTTGACGACTGAAATTTATACCCACCTTGATCGGGCTTATTTAAGCCAAATGGTGAGGGATTTTCATCCTTTAAATAAAAAATTATAGCAATTCCGCGTTTTCTTCAGGGTATGGGATGAAAACAAAATTGGTAAATTGGCCATCTAGGACAAATAGGCATGCAAATTCCTCAATGTCCTTATAATTTTGTACAAATAGTTCGATATTTTCTTCGGCAATTAAATTACGCTGTACAAATTCCTCCATCATGGAAGCATGGTAGTTCCATTTGTTTTCATTTAGTTCATTGACGCCAATTAACTTCTGACCTATCTCGATGGGCCTTTGGGAAGTTACGAAAATGGGAAAATCGGAAAATCCCCTTTTCTTTACTTGATACGCGGCTTCCTTTAAGGTATCAGAGACTTTAATGAAATCAGTCGAAATGAGGCCTAGGTATTTACCGTTTAAATCAGGTGAATTGGGGGCATTTGAAATGGCTGTGTAATCTTCTAGCATGGCCGATTAATTCATTAATAATAGTTGGATATCTTTAACAGGTTTTTTAAATAATTTCCCAATTAAAGTATGTGTAACGTGCCCTTTATAGCAATAAACCCCTTTCATAAACGATTTTCCTTGCCAAAGCATCTCTTCAATCCCCCCAGTTTTACCCGTTTTTAAAACAAAAGAAGTAATTAAATTACTGATGGCTAGACTGGAAGTTTTTGAGACTAAGGATGGAATATTAGGTACACAATAATGGGTAATTCCGTATTTATTAATGGTTGGATTTTTCAAGTTGGTCATTTCGGAAGTCTCGAAACAGCCTCCTTGATCGATACAAACGTCAATAATCAGTGTTCCTTCTTTTAAATTGGCCACCATTTCTTCGGTCACTACACAAGGGGTAATACCGGAATCAGATCTTAAAGCGCCGACGATAACCGTAGCTTCTTGTAAGGCTTTGGGCAAATTTTCGGAATCAATGACTTGGGTAATTAATGGAAACCCAAGGGTACTTTTTAGCCTTTGTAATTTATAAATGTCTTTGTCAAAAACTTGCATTTGAATGCCTGAATGCCATGCGGCTCTGGCAACCTGTTCGGCCACATGACCTGAACCTAATATGACTAAATTAAATGGCGGGACTCCTGTGACATTTCCTAATAAAATACCATTACCTTCTTTATTGCGTAGTAATTCACTGGCGATGGGTAAGACTAATTGGCCAGCAATTTCAGCCATTATTTTGACAAAGGGGAATTCGCCGCCGTTATCTTCTACATATTCAAGTCCTATGGCAAGGATTTTTTTCAGGTTTAATTGGTCGATGGCCTCAGAACTTAGTTGATGTTGAGATGCACACGAAATGATGGCATTCCCTATTTTCATTTGGGAAATTTCATCTAAAGTAGGGGCGTTCATTTTGATGATGAGCGGACATTGCCAAACTTGATTTTGATTTTCTGTCACGCTGGCACCTGCTAAAAGATAATCAGCGTCATTAAATCCTGCACGCTCACCGGCAGATTTTTCTACACATACATCATGGCCATTGGAAATTAGAAGTTGGGCCGCTTGGGGACTCAATGCAACCCTATTTTCATCCTTAGAATCTTCTTTAGGAATACCAATTTGAATGGATTTTGCATTTTTTTTGGTCCAATTCATGGCCTCCATCGTCATGATTCCTTGTTGGGCCAGTATTTCCTGAAAGGGTGTAGTTTCTGTCATGATTGCCAATTAAAGGTCAATTTACGGCTAAATTCAGTCAAATGTACAATCTCTATATTGACATGCGGGATATTCCACAAAATTTCGGCTCTTTCTGGCCATTCAATAAAGCATAAATGGCCTGAATCAAGGTATTCTTCGATGCCAATATCGACGGCCTCTTGTACGTTTTCTAGTCGGTACAAATCAAAATGATAGATGATCTCACCTGATTCTGTTTCATAGGGATTGACCAGTGAGAAGGTCGGACTTTGTACGATGGATTTAACTTTTATTTGTTGGCCTATTTCTTTCACTAAAGTTGTTTTCCCCGCACCCATTTCTCCTCTAAATAACCATATCTTAGGCCCATGGTTGATCACCTCTAAAAGCTGATTTACAGCACTAGAAATATTTTCAAGCGAATATTCTATTTCAAAAATCATAGTTCAATGTCACCCAATTGCGGGCGAATTAATATTTCTTCAATGACCGTTGACGCGCTCATGATAGAAGCCGAAAATATAGTGTTAGCCACATCTTCTGCAGGAATAAATCTTGAATCGGGTAAATTAACTCCATCCCAAGCGGGTGTTAGCGTAGCGCCAGGAAGGACCGCGGTGACTTTAATTCCTTGTGTTTTCAATTCTTCTCTTAAGACCTTAGTAAACCCTAATAAGGCAAATTTACTGATGCAATAAGATCCTCCAGCGGTATATGCCGTGATGGAAGCAGTGGAGCAGATGGTAAAAATATGTCCAGATTTAGATTTTTGCATGCCAGGTAAAATGGCTTTGGTTAAGTGGTAAGCGCTGTAAAGGTTAGCCTCAATTTGTCTTTCAAGCACGCCATCTTCCTCATTCTGAATTTGACCAGGCAAAAAATAACCTGCATTGTTAATTAGGACGTCAATTTTGGTTTCTTGATTTAAAATCCATTGAGCAAAATTGGACACCTGTTTTTTATCACTTAAATCTGCTACAAAAGTATGTAGCAGAGGGTGGTTCAACTCACGTTTTAGGCT
>CAMARL010000079.1 GCA_945860325.1 Spirosoma fluviale
AATTATGTGGCGGGATCTCGTGTGATTGCCTATTTAGTAGAAGGTAAATTTGTGTCCGCCTTTCGAAATCGGATATTACCTTTTGACAGCTTGTCAAAAAGTTTTGTTGCAGCCAGTGGAATCGCGGGAGGTATCGTGGTGGTGGGGGATGGCGATGTGGCTTTGAATGGGGTGGATTTGGAAACGAAGAGCCCTTGGGGATTGGGTTTTGATCCATTTTCGAAACATACGTATGCCAACAAAGACTTCCTATTGAATTCGTTTCATTATTTATTGGACGATGGGCAAGCGATGATGGCTCGAAATAAGACGGTCAGTTTAAGGCCTTTAGATAAGGTGAAAGTGAAATCGGAACGGGCATATTGGCAATGGGTAAACCTATTAATTCCCTTATGCTTTGGGATCATTGTGAGTGCGGTGGTGATTTGGTACCGCAAGAGAAAGTTCAATGCTTAACCGAAACAATTTAAATGTTTTCTTGTTAAAAAAACAATACTTAGTATTAACAAAATCATATTGAAAGATAAAGAGGTTTTTGATATAGCGATTATAGGTGCTGGTGCGGCAGGCCTTCAATTGCTGTATGAATTGACCCAAGTTCATGCCGTTGACCCATTAAAAATCTTGGTTATTGATTCAGGAGATCGATCCGAGAAATCCTGGTGTTTCTGGCAAAAGAATCAGCCAATCTATTCCCATTTAATTGAAAAAAAGTGGAATCATTTAGCTTTTGTTGGCGCTGATGGAACGGAAATTAAATCCTGTGTTGAACCTATTCATTACCATTACATCTCCTCTGAAAAATTCTATTCCTATTTCTTTTCAGAATACATCCCTAAAAATCCGGGCATTACAGTCGTCTTAGGATTGGCCAAAGAAGTTGTCCGAGAAGATGAGAATTTTAGTATTTTATTAGCATCAGGCGAAACTTTTAGTAGCCAAAGAGTCGCAGATTCGCGTTTTAATCAAGAAGATTGGCAAAATAGTGGCGGGCTTTATCAGCATTTTTATGGAAAGTTTATTCGCACAGATACCCCTGCGTTTGACGAAAATAAGGCTACTTTAATGGATTTTAGTTTAATGCAAAAGCATGAACACTTTACTTGCTTTCATTATATATTGCCCTTCAGCAAAACGCATGCCTTAGTGGAGACCACCGTATTTAGCACGAAGAAATATGAATTAACCTTTTATAAGGAACTTTGGGAGGAATATTGGAAGACTAAATTTGGGACGATTCCGTATTCATTGGAAAAGGAAGAAATGGGTAGTATCCCGATGAGCGATTATGTATTCCAATTGGAATCCGAAGGAATCCTTAAAATAGGCACAGCGGCAGGCCAAGTAAAGCCATCCACGGGGTATGCGTTCACTCGAATGAATCAAGATTCGAAAAACATCGTTTCAAATTCAATTAGAAAAAGACCGGGGCGCTTCCGATTTTATGATCGCTTATTATTAAGCATCATCAAAACCGATACAAAAAAATTCCCTGAAGTGATGAAACGACTCTTTAATTCAGTGCCAATGCCTCAAATATTAACATTTTTGGATGAAAAAAGCACACTAATCCAAGAGATCCAGATATTCTACAGACTCCCCATTCCCCTATTTTTAACCCATTTATGGAAAAGTTTTACCAGGTCCAAATAAAGAGATTTTTTGGATCCATCGTCACGATAGGATATTGTGGTTTTCGCTTTCTGGTGGAACCTAGCAATCCTTATTTTGATTATGCATTTACGTTTATTTTCATGTTTTTATTAGGTATTCCACATGGTGCTGGGGATCATTTACTTATTCAAAAACAAAAAAAAGACCAAGGTTTATCTTTTTCTCTGTTAAGATTCATGGGATCTTATTTAGCTGTAATGCTGCTTTATGGCCTCATGTGGTATTATTTTCCTAAAATTTCCTTTGTCATTTTTATTTTGATATCTATTTTTCATTTTGGTGAATTTGAAAATGAAGAACTAGAAAATGGGGCCATTCAAGTATTTTGTCAAAAAATGTCTTTAGGTTTAGGGATATTGGGTTGGATTATTTATTTCCATTATGATGAGGTAAAAGTGGTTTTGGGAGATTGGCTTTGGGAATTACCTGCAGCTTTGCCCGTTTACTATCCTTACCTGTTTTTATTAGGTATCCTATTGGGCTTTAGGCGCAAGAGCATGTATCGCTATTTTAATACCCTGACTACACTTGTATTTATTTGTTACCTCCCCTTACTGCCTGCCTTTGTTTGTTATTTTGCTTGTTGCCATGCGGTCTATAGTTTGAGCGATATGTCTGAACATTTGCAATTAAATATAAAATCTCTTTTAGCTAAACTATTGCCCTTCAGTATTTTAGCATTCTTAATGGGTTTTTTCTTTCTTAAAATGAACTCAAATACTGATGTGATTTATTATTTTTTCATCTTTCTTTCGCTACTAACTATGCCACATTTTTGGTTAATGCATCAAAATGTGAAAAAAAACTAGTGCCCAAACAAGATATGTTTATATTTTTTCAACATTTATTTTAATTTTATTTTGTATTTTAAAAACATTTTTAGAATATTTGGGTTTACAAACCAAACTTAATTAAAGTTAAGAAACCAAACTTATTTTCAACCTTTTTTAAACAATCTACTTATGAATTTATTAAACATTTTATTGGACGGCACATTAGCTGCCGGTGATTACATTGGATTTACCTTTTTTACAGGGTATATGTCGATGTTGGCTGCCTCTATTTTCTTTATCGTAGAGCGCGGAACAGTTAATGATAAATGGAAAACATCTTTGTTGATTTCAGCATTGATTACCTTTATCGCTGCAGTACATTATTTTTACATGCGTGGTGTGTGGTTAGAAACACATGAGTCTCCAACTCAATTTCGTTACATTGACTGGACTTTAACAGTTCCTTTGATGTGTATCGAGTATTATTTAATCTTAAAGCCAGCGGGTGCTAAAGGCGGGATGTTATCACGTTTAATCTTTGGATCTGTGGTGATGTTAGTTGCAGGTTACATTGGAGAGGCAGTAGTTCCAGCTCAAAACATTATGTGGGGCTTGATTTCAACTGCTGGTTGGGCAATCATCATTTATGAAATTTACATGGGTGAGGCGTCTAAATTGGCGGCTGCGTCTACAAGTGAGGCTGTAAAGTCTGGATACAAAGTAATGCGTTGGTTTACATTAGTAGGTTGGGCTATTTATCCAATCGGATACATGATGTTACCAGGTAACTTATTATCAGGAATGGCTGGCAATATAGATTTAGCTTACAATATTGCTGATGCGGTTAACAAAATCGGTTTTGGTTTAGTTGTTTATTCAATTGCTAAAGGAGCAACAGCTAGCGAAGCATAAATTATCAGTTGTTTGGTTTTATAAAAGGGGGAAGAAGCTAAGACTTCACCCCTTTTATTTTTATATCCAATTACATTAATTTGAGTATCCCATTATTCATTTTTTTCTAAAAATGGATTTTCAAAGCAAATACAATAATTAATTCCTTTGGTATAGTGTTTAAAATATTTTAACTTCAATGTTTGAACGCAAAAATGATTGCGTTTGGGTCAATAAAATTTTAAAGCTGAATTAAATAATGAAATTCTTAGTCGCATCGAATGTTCTGTTAAAGCAAATTTCCGCGATCAACGGAGTGGTTGCTAGTAATCCCATCATTCCAATTTTGGAAAACATTTTAGTCGAGTTGACAGGTGATTTACTCACCTTAACCGCGTCTGATTTGCAGACGGTGATGACGACGACGCTAGATGTGGAAGGATTTGAGAATGGTTCTATTGCGCTGCCGGCCCGATTATTATTAGAGACATTACGCAGTTTACCGGACCAACCGGTTACTATCGCGGCGGATGCGGGTACTTTTGGCGCGGAGATATCTACCCAAAATGGTCGCTTTAAATTAAGTGGTGAAAACCCGATTGACTTCCCTAGAATTCCAGAGGTGGCGAAAACGCAATCTATTAATTTATCTGGATCAGTATTAGGCGAAGCCATAGCCAATACGTTGCTGGCCGTTTCCAATGATGACATGCGTCCGGCAATGACGGGAGTATTGATTCAAATGATGGGTGATCACACGAATTTTGTGGCTACGGACGGTCATCGTTTGGTTCGTTATAGACGAAATGATATACGTCCTGAGACGCAGAGTAGTTTGATTTTACCAAAGAAAGCGTTGGCTCTTTTGAAATCTACTTTGCCGATAGATGATACTTCGGTGACGGTTGACTTTTCGGCATCAAATGCCTTCTTTAGTTTCCAGAGCTTTCAATTAATTTGTCGGATTATAGATGAGCGTTTCCCGGAATATGAGAATGCGATTCCGAAGGAGAATAATGAAATTTTGACGATTAATCGCTTGGAGTTTTTGAGCTCTGTGAAGCGTATTTCGATTTATTCCAATAAGACGACGCATCAAATTCGTTTGAAATTGACGGAAAATTTGCTGACGCTATCTGCGGAGGATTTGGATTACTCAAATGAGGCGAATGAGGCGTTGCCTTGTGAGTATTCGGGTAAGGATATGGAGATTGGATTTAATGCGAAATTAATCTCGGAATTGTTGAGCAATTTGTCGGCCAAGTTTGTGGACATTAAATTGAGTGAGCCCAATAAAGCTGGCTTAATTATCCCGTCGGATCAAGATGAGAGTGAAGATATTTTGTTGTTGGTGATGCCGGTGATGTTGAATTCGTATAATTGATTTTAGGTAATAGGTAATAAGTATTAGGTAATAGGTAAGAGGTAATAGGTAATAAGTATTAGGTAATAGGTAACAGGTAATAAGTAATAGGTATTAGGTAATATTATTAATTATAAAAATATGAAAAAGGTCTTGTTGTTTTTGTTGGTGATGTTAAGTCTGTCTGCATTTGCGGCGGAGGGTGATGGAGTAAAGTTTTTTGAAGGAAGTTTCCGTCAGGCTTTGGCCAAGGCGAAGAAGGAGAAGAAATTGATTATGTTTGACGCATATACTTCATGGTGTGGACCTTGTAAGGTGTTAAAGACAAAGGTATTCCCAAATAAAGAGTTAGGGGATTACATCAATGCGCATTATGTGTCGATCGGTGTAGACATGGAGGCGGGCGAGGGTCCGGCTTTGGCTAATATGTATCCTTTAGAGGGCTACCCGACGATCATGTTCATGGATGCGAGTGGTCGTGTTAAGAAAAAGGTCTTAGGTTTACCTCAGGGAGGCGCTAAGGAGTTGTTGGGAATTGCGAAGGGGGTAAAATAATTAGTCGGTATAGATTAAAATCAAATTTGAGAGTGTAAACTAATGTTTTGGTTGGGTAGTTCCACCTGAAACTTGACTGTTGCTTTTAATGCAGTAAAAACTTTCAACAAAGTAGCCATGGTTACGTTACTTGCATTGTTTTCAAGTCTTGAGATTTGTGCTTTTTGAACACCTATTAGTTTCCCAAGTTCTTCCTGAGTCAGTTTCCTTTCTTGTCGTGTTTGCTTAATAGCTTTACCAATTAAATCCATTTGAAGTTCATATTCAAATATATCCCGTTCGGGTGTACCAATTTTACCAATAAGTTTGTCTTGTACCTGCTCTAATGTATATGTTTTCATTTTCGTGTATATTTTACTTATCTGCCATATATTTTGCTCTAATCTTTACCGCTTTTTGAAATTCATGGTCTGGAACTTTGCTTGTTTTTTTAATAAATCCATGTGTTGAAACCACCAAGGTGCCATTTGCTGAAGTCTTATCCCAAAAGGCCAATAATCTATATTGAAGCCCCTGATACAGTGTTCTAAATTCCCAAATATCATCCGATAGTTTTTTAAAAAGTTCCGGATTATGTTCTAACTGAGATTTACGAATATTATACAGTATTTTTTCGTAGTGTTTACGATCCAAATTTTTCAAAAATTCAAATGTCTCATCTAAAAATAAGATTTCAAAAAACTTGTCCATTGATTACCCTAATCAAAGGGCTAAAGATACTAAAGTTTCGTTATAATGAAACTTTAGTAATGATATTTCTTTTTTTAGCTTTCAAAGACATAAGATGTACATTAGGATTGAAATTTTTCACCAATCCACTTTCAATACCTTCATTAATTGCGCTTTTGAGCGCATTAAATAATTCCGTCCTTTTCAGCTTGGTTTTTGATATCGTGAATTTCGATGGATTTGGTTGATTTCTTTTTCATTTGGATGTTGATAAATTCAACAAACAGTGAGAAGGCGATGGAGAAGTAGAGATAACCTTTTGGAATTTGTCCGATGGTATTGCCTAGAATACTCAGTTCTGAACCGTGGCTGGCTTCGGCAATGAGCATAAAACCGATCATAATGAGGAAAGACAGGCCAAGTACTTGGAGTGAAGGGTGATCGTTCACAAAACGGCCAACAGGTCCTGAGAAAGCCATCATGATAATAGCTGAGGCGACTACGGCGATGATCATCACCCACATATTATCGGATAGGCCTATGGCGGTCAGAATGGAGTCGATGGAAAAGACTAGGTTGATGAGTGCGATTTGTGTGACAATGGTACCGATGCTATTGATTTTCTTTTGGGTATTACTACTCAGATGTTCCTCCTCCCCTTCCAGCTTCATGAATATTTCATTGCTGGCTTTGTAAAGTAAGAAGAGACCACCGACAAACAGGATGATGGATTGTCCAGTGGGGGCGGCATTAAAATAGGTATAATGAAAGTGGGCAAATGGTTTCTGAAGGGATATGAGAATGGATATACCAAAAAGCAAGATGATTCTAAAGACCATGGCGAGAATTAGACCTATGTTACGGGCTTTGGCTTGATCTTGTTTGGGTAAACGGGCTGCGGTGATTGAAATGAAGATTATATTATCAATTCCAAGGACAATTTCTAAAAAAGTAAGGGTCAGTAAACTGATGAGGTTATCGAGGCTAAGAAGTTGATCCATGGGATATTATATGTGTATACAAAGATGCGTTCTTTCGTTCAAATAATCAAAAAAATGCGTTAAGGTTCAAAAATATCCATTTATTTCTGTCGGTCACTTGGAAAAAAATAAATAATTTCGGATATTTGCAATCCCATTCAGCGGAATGGTCCTATAGCTCAGCTGGTTCAGAGCACCTGCCTTACAAGCAGGGGGTCCTAGGTTCGAATCCTAGTGGGACCACCAGAATCCACCTCAAAAGGGTGGATTCTTTTATTTTACAGGGTTGGTAGCAAAACAGGTAGCACGAGAGGGGTTTTCAGGTGAAATGCTACTTTATTTAATTTTAGACGAAGTCTAGTTTTAAATAAGAAATTATCTAATAAACTTTTTATCCCCCACCAAATATCTCCACCGCTGATAATAATCTTTTAATAAATGAAAATCTGAATAATATATTTTATTATCAATTAAATTACTTTTTTCATAAGGATCATTTGATAAATCAAACAGTAATTCCTCATTAATATCAGTCGATATGTACTTCCACCTCTCTGATCTTATCATTCGATGTCCCATTCCAGTTTTACCTCCAACTCCTACGCTTTCACTGGCCACATATTTATTAATTTGCACCGACTGATCTTTTAGAATGGGTAAAATGGATTTGCCATGTAAATAATTAAGTGCCGGCAAACCTGCTAATTCAAGTATAGTTGGAAACACATCGATACTAGATACAAGTGCATCTGATTTGTGCTCCTTAATTAAAAGTTTTTTCCAATATATAAACATGGGAACACGAACAGACTCTTCATGCATGGTCAATTTATTCCCTAATCCATGATTTCCCAAAAAATAACCATTATCTGACAAAAAAATCAAAACAGTGTTTTCCATATGTCCATTTTCATCCAATGCTTTGATTAAA
>CAMARL010000080.1 GCA_945860325.1 Spirosoma fluviale
CAAATTCTTAGGGAAGGAATCAAGCATGTAGATGCGGTAATTTATACCCATGAACATAAGGATCATACCGCGGGTATGGACGATATTCGTGGGTTTAATTATGTGCAAAAATCTTCTATTCCTTTGTATGGTCAGAAAAATGTGATAGATCAATTAAAACGCGAATTTGCCTACGCTTTTGATGAAAATAAATATCCGGGTGTTCCCGAAATTGAGGTGCATTACATTGAAAATAAACCCTTTGAAATCGAAGGCGTTTCCATTATTCCGATTAAAGTGCGCCACTATTTTATCGATATTTTAGGTTTTCGTTTTGGGGATTTTACCTACATCACAGATGCTAATTTTATTTCAGATGAAGAATTAGAAAAAGCAAAAGGATCCAAAATTTTAGTGATTAATGCGTTGCGAAAAACATCTCATGTATCGCATTTTAACTTGGCAGAAGCCTTAAAGGTTATCGAAAAAATTAAGCCCGAAAGGGCCTATATAACTCATTTGAGCCATATGATGGGTTTACATGCCGAGGTGCAAGCTGAGCTACCTGAGTATGTTTTTTTAGCTCAGGATGGTTTAAAAATTACAATTTAATTCAATGGGACAAAAGGCTGTATTATTTGACATGGACGGGGTGGTGGTTGACAATTTACCTTACCACGTCGATGCTTGGTTATTGTATTGTGAACGTCATGGTATCCACTTAACTCGAGAAATTTTTTATAAAGACCTCAATGGATTGAATTCCAAGGATACGTTTGAGTGGCTTTTAAAACGCGAAATCAGTAAGGAAGAAATCAATGAATTTGAGGAGGAAAAGGAACTGATTTATAGGGGTTTTTATAAGCCTTTTTTAGCGCCAGCGCCCGGTTTAATGGATTTTTTAACCTTGCTAAAAGCGTATGGAATAAAGACGGCTTTGGGAACCTCTGCTGGACCTGGAAATATTGACTTTATTTTAGATGGCCTAGGTATTCGGTCCGATTTTGATGCGGTTATTGGTGGAGCTGAAGTGACAAAAGGAAAGCCAGATCCAGAAATTTATGTACGTGCCGCAGGATTAGTCCACGTAAGTCCTGAAAATTGTTGGGTTATTGAGGATTCACTTCAAGGAATTGAAGCCGGTTTGTCTGCTGGGATGAAGGTGGTAGGCATGACTACTTCACATTCGGCGGAGGAATTATCCCATACCCATATAACGAGTCCTGATTTTGTCGACTTGTTTCAAAAAATGTTTTAAGAATTCCTATTTTTAACAAATTAAATCTTAGCTAATGCGCATTTTTTTATTGGTTAATTTATTGGTCTTCAGTCTTTTTAATAGCCTTTTTGCGCAGAAATTAAAAATGGAAATGAAGCCGGGCGAAATGATCGAGGAGTATACGCCTGAAAAATCGGGGATTATCCGTAAACTTCCTGAGGGTTATTATGATAAAACCTTAGCTCAAATCCTTGAAAAAGCGAGCAAGAAATCGTTGGCAACTAATATACCCACGGTCAGTACGAGTGAGGTTATTGTCACCTATGAAGTGCCTCCCCCAGCAAATGTCAAAGCTGTTTTTGAACAGGCAGCGGCTACATGGGCTAATTATTTAAAGTCCGATATCCCTATTCGAATTTATGTAAAATGGCGTCCATTGGCTACAGGAATATTAGGTAGTGCGGGGGCTTATTCGAGTGTTAGAAATTTTGTGGGGGCTAATAAGTTAAACACTTGGTATCCCATCGCGTTGGCTGAAAAGATGGCTCATGCTAATTTTAATGGAACGGAATCCGATATTTTAGCCACTTTTAATTCGGATTTTCCGGATTGGTTTATAGGGACGAATGGGGTGCCGACAAGCAATCAAATAGATTTATATTCAGTGGTGCTCCATGAAATGGGTCACGGTCTCGGATTTATTGGCCAAATTCAAGCGGATATAACGTCTAATTCCACGAGCCTCGCTACAGCAGGATATGGATACCCAGGGATATTTGACCAGTTTATTTTTGATAGTAAAAATAAGCAGCTTGTTGACACACTAATCTATAAGAATAACTCCAATCAAATATTTAAACAGATTATTTCGGATAGTTTATTCTTTTCTTCCAGTGCTGTTTTGAGAAACAATGCTGGTGTATCGGCGCGACTCTATGCTCCTAAACCTACTGAACGCTTTCCGACAAATCCAATGGGATATATGGAGGGATCTAGTGTCTATCACGTAGACCAAAGCACCTACCCTCCTGGGAATTTAAATGCCTTGATGACGCCACAAATTGCAAGGGGTGAGATCACGGCCCAATTGGGACCTATTGTTAAGGGAATATTCAATGATATAGGCTGGTATTCTTCCAATATCATCGATGCGGAACTAAGGGATACGGAAGAAAGCGAAGTGCTTTTTTCGGCCAAAGTATATTCGGATACACTTTGGGATGAGAAATCATTGAAGCTTATGTACTCGATTGACAAAAGTATTTTATCGGCGACTCCGGTGACTAGTTTTACCAAGAGGGGGGCTAATACCTATTCTTACTTGCTCAGTTTGCCTAAGTCGACGGCCAATCGAAAAGTTTCCTATTATTGGACTGCGAATGAATTGTCTGGTAAAAAATTTACTTCACCGGCTGAAGCTCCTGTCATTGCAGGTACAAAATTTGGGAGTTACAACGAGTTTGTCATAGGGGTGGATACGGTTAAGCCAATCGTCGTGTATTCAAATCCTATAAAGTACATATTTACTTCTCAGACCAATATTCCTTTGCCTACTTTATTGGCCCAAGATAATATAGGAATCGATACCATTTACATGGAATATGCGATCAATGGCGCTGTATTAAAAGGACAAGGCTTTAAAAAGCTTGCCGGAGACACTTATTCCTATTCTAATGCTTTTAATTTTATAGCGGGCGCGTTGAAATCGGGCGATGTAGTGAAATACAGGATCGTGGTCAGGGATAAAGCTAAAATCGCTAATGTGGTCAATTTACCCGCCAGTGGTTTTTATGAATTTAAGGTCTTGGGGATTTTAGCATCTACTATTTCCTATGTATCCAATTTTGACCAAGCGCCTAGTTCGGACTTTTATTTGAAGGGATTTGATATCAGCCAGCCCAACGGCTTTAGTTCTCCGAGTTTAAATTCTGCCCACCCCTATGCGGATGGCTCCGAGGAATCCTATGATGGTGGAGGTGGATCAGACAAATTCACAAACAATGATGTGCTATTATTAAAACCCATTATAATTAGGTCTGATACCGCAAAAATCTATTTTGACGAAGTGGCTTTAGTGGAGCCTGGAGATAAAGGAGAGGCTTTTTTAAATGTGAACGGGACGATTAACCGAAGTTTTTTCGACTATGTGATTGTTCAGGGATCCAGTGATTTGGGTAAAACATGGTTTAATTTTTCGAATGGTTGGGATGCCAATTCATTCTCAATTTGGCAAAATGCATGGAATTCTAAGACAGATAAAGATGGTAATTCGACCGCTACAGGTAGTCCATCTTTATTGAAAAAACGCGAGATCGATATGTTGGCCTCAGGTAAATTTAAGCCGGGAGACCAAGTCATTATCCGATTTAGATTGCATGCAGATGTGGGGGCTCACGGTTGGGGTTGGTGGATCGACAACTTAAATATTCAAGGGGCCAGTACCATCAGCAACCCGATTTTGGCTATTGAACCTGGTACTGAAATTAGAGATTTACAGGTTTCTCCTAACCCGACAAGCGGTCGATTGTTAATCCAAATGCCATTCGTGGGGAATGAAAATAAAGAAGTCAATATTGTGTTTTCAGATATGATGGGTAAAATGATCTTATCCAAAAAATATCAATTAACTGGAGACATGTTCAAAGAAGAATTGGATTTGTCCTCTTTAGCGCAAGGGACGTATTTATTACAGGTACAAACTGGAGATAAATTAATTAGTAGAAAAATTGTACTCATTAAATAATGGGTTTTTATTAAATTGCATTCCGATTTATACGGGTCGGTTCATTAAATAATTTTTTATGTCTTGGTTTTCAAGAAAAGATAAAGGGATTCAAACCCCCACAGAATTTAAGCGCGAGGCACCAGATGGTTTGTGGTATCAATGTCCGTCTTGTAAAAAGGCGATACATACGAGAGAGCATCGTTTGTTTGCTTATACGTGTTCTAGTTGTAATTACCATGAAAAGATAGGGTCACAGGAGTATTTTGAATTGCTTTTTGACATGACCAAATACACCGAATTGGATGCTCAAATGGGATCTGGCGATCCACTTTCCTTTGTAGATACTAAAAAATATACAGACCGAGTGGCTTCCACGGAATTAAAAAGTGGATTGAAGGATGCAGTACGTTCTGCCTATGGCGAAATGAATGGAAATCCCATTACCATTGCTGCCATGGATTTTAGTTTTATTGGAGGTTCGATGGGCTCAGTGGTAGGAGAGAAAATTTCCCGTGCGATTGATCATTCCCTTAAAACGGGCAATCCATTTTTAATGATCTCAAGATCGGGTGGGGCACGTATGATGGAGGCCGGATTTTCTTTAATGCAAATGGCTAAAACTTCTTCTAGATTGGCTTTGTTGGCCGAAGCAAAAATTCCCTATATTTCATTATTAACCGACCCTACAACGGGAGGAGTTACAGCTTCTTATGCCATGTTAGGAGATTTTAATATTGCAGAACCGGGAGCTTTAATTGGCTTTGCCGGCCCGCGCGTGATTCGTGAAACGATTGGCAAGGATTTGCCCAAAGGTTTTCAAAGTTCTGACTTTGTCTTGGACCACGGATTTTTAGATTTCATTGTGGACCGTAAGGACTTAAAAGATAAGTTGAGCGCCTTGCTTAGCATGCTAAAATAGATATTCGCTATATACCAATAGCCTGTTTTGAATATAAATAAAAAACCCTTTGCAAGTTATGCAAAGGGTTTTTTATGATATAAATCCGGTACAATTACTCAGCTATTACAGCGGCGGCTGCAGCTGCTGCTGTTGCGGTGGTAACTTTACCTCTTGTTTTCATTTCTTTTTCTGGTGCAGGAATTACATCCTCAACTCCAGCAAAAACACGACCACAATGTTCGCAAACAATAATTTTCTTCTTGTCCTTGATATCGGTTTGTCTTTGTGGTGGCACAGAACTAAAACATCCTCCGCAAGCGCCACGTTTCACCATCACGACAGCAAGACCATTTCTAGCGTTGTCGCGAAGTTTTTCATATGACTTTAGCAAACGTGCATCCACTATTTTCATTGCTTTTTCACGATCCTTTAAAGACTTTTGCTCATCTTCTTCGCTTTCTGCAATAATCAGCTCCAACTCTTTTTGCTTAATTTCTAAATCTTTTTTGCGCTCAAATAGGGCAGATTCAACTCCGGCAACTTCATCGTTTTTATTCAAAACTTTAAAATCAATCTCCTTGATACGCTTGTCTGCAATTTCCATTTCGATTCCTTGAAGCTCTACTTCTTTCGAAATAGCTTCAAATTCACGGTTATTGCGGACATTCATCTGCTGCTCCTTGTACTTGGTAATTAACTTTTCAGATTCTTTCTTAGCATTTTTATAGCCAGAAATTTGCTCATCCAAAGTCTCAATTTCTTGTTGGAATTTAGATAGACGCGTTTCCATCCCAATAATTTCATCTTCTAAGTCGCGCACCTCTTCAGGTAAATCACCCCTTACTTTCTTGATATTGTCTAAGGCTGAATCTATTGTCTGAAGCTTTAACAATGCTTCTAACTTTTGGGCAATCGTTGTTTCGGTTACTGTAGCCATTATTATTGTTACGTTTGAAAGTATTAAACCTCTCTTAATTTTTAGGTATATAACACTGGATTAGTGCAAATATCACTTTTCAGAACGGCAAAAGTACTAAAAATATTTGATAAATAATCAAGGATTGCATCCTTTATCATTACTTCCGATTCATAATGTCCTATATCACAGATTAAACACTTATTTTCTGCATCAAAGAACTCATGATATTTAAAATCTGCTGATACATAGGCATCTGCTTTTTGTTTTTTTGCTTCGTTCAGTAAAAAACTACCTGCTCCGCCGCAGACGGCTACGGTCTGAATTTTCTTTTTCAATAGGGCCGTATGTCTAATTTGGCCTAAGTCCAATTGTTTTTTTAGATGCTTCAAAAATTCCTCAGAGCTCATTGGTTTTTCTAATTGGCCTATAAAACCCGAACCCACATCCTGCCAGCGATTGCTTAAACTCGTAATAAAATAAGCTACTTCCTCATAGGGGTGGACTTCATTCAGGACTTGGAGGATTTCATTTTCTAGGTGGGAAGGAAAAATCATGTCAACTTTCAATTCTTTTTCGGTCGAGGGGGCATTTTTTTCTCCTTGAAATGGATTTGAATTTTCGGAAGGTGTAAATCGGCCCGTTCCCTCACTCGAAAAGCTGCATGAACTATATTCACCGATGTTTCCAGCACCTGCCTCATGTAATTTTTCCCTCACTATTTTTTCAAAAGCTTCCGGCACAAAATAACTTAGGTTTTTTAAGGCGTTTGAAAATGGCATTAACACTTTTCCTTGCAGGCCTATTTTTTTGGCTAAATGATAACTTACCCCCAAAGGAGCGTGATCTAAATTGGTATGTGAGGCGTAAAGTGAAATGGAATTTTGAATGGCTTTAAAGACGGTTTTCTCCACGTAGTTAGCCCCAGTTATTTTTTTTAAGCCTTTGAAAATAATGGGATGATGCGAAACAATCATATTGCATCCTCTTTTAATAGCCTCGTCCACGACTTCTTCCGTGCAGTCTAAACTGATGAGGATGCCTGTGACTTGTGTGTCTATTTGGCCAACCAGCAATCCCGAATTGTCATACGATTCTTGCCATGCAATGGGCGCCCACTTTTCCATGGCTGCACAAACATCTTGAACTAACATACATTATTTGTTTATCTGCTGCAAAGGTAAAATTCTTTAATTGCTGGCGAAATTAATCGTACATTTAAATAATTCTTTTGAATCCCCATAATCTATGCGTTGCAGACCTGCACTTGTTCTTTTAGAACGAAATCACATTTTATTAATGAAGTATCAATATGGTACAGAATTTGTTTACAATTTACCAGGAGGCAATCCAGATCCAGGGGAAACCTTTCCAGAAACGATTATTCGTGAATGCCAAGAGGAACTAGCGATCGAAGTGGAAGTGGGAAATATCTTGATGGTAGGTGAAATTTTGGCTTCAGATAAAAGAGATGCCTCTGTTCATTTGTTATTTGAAGGTAAAATTATTGCAGGCATTCCGATTCTTCAAGCCGATCAAACAAGTGCCATTGAATTAGTTTGGGTATCCATTTCAGAGATTACCAAATTAAACATGTATCCCAATGTGTCATTAGAATTGCAGGACATGTTATTTCTTCAAAAACCCGGGAAGTATATTGGCGCTATTGACCAGCGTTGGGTTTAATGGATTTTTGAAGTAAAAATGTTACCCGGAATATTGTAATCGTTGTTGGCCCATTAACCATCCGATTAAATATTAAGGGGATAAAGCGTCTTGCAGTATAAATTCTTACCTAGCATGGTTGCCGGTGCAAGGGCTGACCAGCTTAAGGGTCTAAAATATAAACCAAAATTATCGATTTTTAGGAGAACCTTTTACCTTTACCTAACATTGAATATTTTTATATGTCAAATCAATTTGTTCGGGGGGTATGTGTCATTGCCATACTGACTAATTTATTTTCCTGTACCCAAGTTCATTGGTCTAAAACCTTTCAGAAATCTCCACTCGCTAAACAGTC
>CAMARL010000081.1 GCA_945860325.1 Spirosoma fluviale
CCCGCTGGTTTCAATACAAAACTTCTCACTTTTTTACCCCGACTAGTCACCGTCCATATTACTTCTGGCCTCGGAATGTCTAAAGCTGCAAGCACCTGATCATTGCTTTTTGAGATGGGTATTTGTTGGCCACTAACGAAAGCAAATACTTCTGGGGGAGCACCTAAATGTTGATATGTAAAGGCAAAATTTCCACCACTCGCCGGTGAAACAGCTGTATAAGAACCCATTTGGCCACCTAATACGGAACTTATTTCACCTGAACCAATCGAAATTTTAATGATTCTATCCACCCCCTGATCTTCAATACTAGCCAAAATATCAGATCCCACCATTTTAAAATCGTTCATGGGTCGGTCTAGTTTCGAAGCTAATTCCATTTTACTTGACATGGAAGGCCATGAATATCTAAACAATCGATTAATGTAATACAGCTTATTTCCATTTTCAGATCCAGTCGTAATTAAATAACGACCATCGCTAGAAAAATCTACCGTGGCATAATCAATTCCATCGGAGGTCAATTGGGTTTCTTTGCCACCTTGAATATTAATTTGAAATAAATTGGACGTTGACGATTGATATGCAGTCGTATTATAATCAGTACTTGCAGAAAAAACGATGAATTTATTGTCTGGTGCGAATGAAAATGAACCAAAATTAAAACCTTGAGATTTTACTAGGGAAACATCTTTGAATAAATTAACGGGTTGAGAGCCAATAGCTGATAAATCCATGGCGAAAATATGCGCTTGTTTCTCGTCCAACCATGAGTCCCAATAACGAACAGGAAATGAGGTATAAACACGTGCTTTCGCTTTAATTTTTTTCTTATCATCCGCCATTTTCTTACTCAAAGAATCTGTAAACGCGGAAGGAAATACGCGAGATGTGAAGGCTAACCAACGACCATCTGAGGATATTTTTGCGGCAGAAACACCTGTAGAAATAGATGTTATTCTTTGCGCTTCTCCCCCATTTAAAGGCAATGAGTATAATTGGGGCGCTTCATCGCCATCTCTTTTGGCGGTAAAATAAATTTTATCTCCTGAAGGTGACCAAAAATAATTATCCTCCCCACTTTTGGAAGAGGTAATTCTCCTGGGACTTGTTTTTCCATCGGTGTGGGCCAACCATAAATCCGTTGTTTGTTCGTCCAAATTATAAGAGGTTTCTACTTGGCTATAGACAACCCATTTACCATCAGGCGAAATTACAGGGGCACCTACTTTTTTAAGTTTAACCATTATTTCATGGGTCAAAGGTTTAGAGACATGATTTTGACCGAATGAAATATGGATAAATATAAATAGACCGCTGATAATTAGTAACAATTTCTTCATGTTGGTAGTTTTAAAGTTATAAATCTATTAATTTAATAATTCATTAACATTAAAAAATATGAAGAAAAAGTTATCGTTGTTTGTCTTATCTGTAGGAATATTATTTTCAAATACCATTTCTGCACAAAATTTCAAGTTCATCGACAAATCGAATATGAACTTATCCGTAAAACCTGGCAATGATTTCGTCGAATATTCGAATGGAATCTGGGTAAAAAATCATCCAATTCCTGCCAAAGAAAGTCGCTGGGGTAGTTTTAATGAAATTAGAGATTTTAATATTAAAGCAGTTAAACTAATACTAGAAGAGACCATAGCCAAGCAAAAATCGTTAGCAAAAGGATCTGTGGAAAGAAGAGTTGCTGATTTTTATGCGGCGTCGATGGATAGTCTTAGAATTGAATCTTTGGGTTTTGACCCCATTAAATCAGATTTAAAAAAGGTACAGGACATACAAAGCAGAGAAGATTTATTAAGAGAAATAGCAAGATTTAAAACGCAAGGATTGGGTTCTCCATTCTTTGGGTCTTATGTTGGCCAAGATCGGAAAAACGTAAAAAAGATGGTGCCGCAATTTGGCCAAGGAGGGACTTCGTTGCCGGATCGTGATTATTATTTAAAGACCGATGCTCGTACATTGAAAATCCAAGAAGCGTTTAAAAAATACATCGCAACCTTATTTGAATTGATTGGTACGCCTACCAATCAAGCTAAATCAAATGCAGAACAAATTTTCTTATTAGAAAAAAGGCTTGCCACTGCACAAATGGCGCGCGTTGAAATGCGTGATCCTTATAAAACGTACAATAAGTTCTTGTTGGCCGATTTTCAAAAGAAAACGCCGACTATCAACTGGTCAGAACAATTTAAATTATTAGGCATACCTCCTCAAGATTCCATCTTAGTTAGCGCACCTAAATTTTTAGTTGAAGTAAACAATACGTTGACCGATACGCCCATTGAAAATTTGAAAACCTATTTAACCTGGACTATTTTAAAAGGGTCCGCATCTTATTTAAGTAGTCCATTTGTTAAGGCAAGTTTTGATTATGCCAAATTCTTAAGTGGCCAAGAAACCCAAACTCCTCGTTGGCAACGTATGGCCACCCTAACTGATGGAACGATAGGTGAACTTTTGGGCCAATTATATGTGGCCAAATACTTTAAACCTGAGGCAAAAGAACGCATGAAGGAATTGTTAGTCAATATGCGTACTGCCTTCGCAAAGCGAATAAATAGTCTCGATTGGATGTCGCAACCCACCAAAAAGAAGGCATTAGACAAACTAAATGCGTTTACGCCTAAAGTTGGCTACCCGGACCAATGGAAAACCTATGAAGGATTAGACATTTCGGCTGACTCCTTTTACCAAAACATGAAGAATGCGAGTATTTGGGCCTATCGAGATAACATAAACCAAATAGGAAAACCGGTAGATCGCAGTAAATGGGGCATGACTCCGCCAACGGTCAATGCGTATTATAACGCAACGATGAATGAGATTGTCTTTCCAGCAGGTATTTTGCAATTCCCATTTTTCTCAGCAGATGCGGATGATGCGATCAATTATGGAGGAATCGCGGCGGTTATTGGCCATGAAATGTCACATGGATTTGATGATTCAGGAAGCCAATACGATAACGATGGTACCTTAAGAAACTGGTGGACGCCTGAAGATTTATCCAAGTTTAAAGCAAAAACGGTCCAGTTGGAAGCTCAATATGATCAATATACGGTGGTGGACACGATACATGTCAACGGAAAATTTACACTGGGAGAAAATATAGGAGACTTAGGTGGATTGAATATTGCGTATGAAGCATTTAAAATGACGAAACAGGGCCAATCTAAAAAGAAAATTGATGGCTTAACTCCAGACCAACGATTCTTTTTGGCATGGGCGCAGGTTTGGCGAGGAGCTTCAAGACCAGAGATGGCAGCACAAATGATCAAAACAGATCCTCACTCCCCTGGCCAATATAGAATAATTGGCACTCCAGTCAATATGGATGCTTGGTATGAAGCATTTAATGTGAAACCAGGAGACAAATTATACAAGAAACCTGAGGACCGAATTAAAATTTGGTAATTGAATCAATTAGTGGTTAGGGCTCTAATTAAAATTGGATCAACTAAATTTTTCACAAGCAAAGCCATAAAAAAAGGTGACTCTTCGAGTCACCTTTTTCATTCGACATATCCTTAAGGACATATGCAAATCTTACTTTCCAATCGCAGGATTCGTTTGAATTTCAGTTAATGGAATTCCATATATGTAACGTGGATCAGATGATTGAATCACCGCTCCAGCACCAAATGAATTTAAAGGCTCACCACGGCGAAGGACATCATTCGCACGGAAACCTTCCGCTATGAATTCAATTCTACGTTCCATTAAAATAGCCTTTATTAAGTCCGCCTTTGCAAGGGTACCAAAAACATAAGTAGCGTCAGAACGTTGGTGCACCGCAGTTAATAGCGCTAAAGCACGCGTTGCGTTTCCTGCTTCTGCTTCTGCCTCCGCTAAGTTTAACAAAACTTCCGCATACCGAATGTTCGGCACATAGTCAATATAAGGATTCACTCCGCTGAATTTAATGCTGGATGGAAAATTAGCTACTGCTGTTTTAGCTACCGTCAATTTCGTCTTACGATCATCGCTAGCCCGAAATTGTGCTTGGCTATAAATACCCGTAGTACCCGTATTTAAATAATACTCGACGTTTCCTGCATTGAAGTAATAGCCCAATTGGTTTTGAGTACCCGGAGCGTTTGTTGCGTCCATTGGAAAAGAGAAAATTGACTCAGATGTAGTATAAGGTGCTTTGAACACGGCAGATACATCAGCCTGCAAGGCATGCGCTACACGAGCAGTTCCTCTGAAAGGCGCAGCCGCAGAAACAATTTTATTAGCTTCCGTGATTACACCTGCGTAATCGGCTTTGGCCAACAATACTCTTGTCTTTAAAGCGATCGCCGAATTCTTGTGCGCACGTGTTGTGTTTAACAATGCAGACGCATACGTATCAGGTAATTCAGCTTCAGCTTCATTCAAATCTTTTAAAATTTGATCATAAATCTGTGCTACTGAACTACGCGCTAATGCATTGTTTGCAGAAGAAGTTTCTCCTTTTAAACGCAATGGCAATCCAGCAGAAGCACCTTTATCTAAAATAAATGGTTTTGCAAAATACTGTACCAAAGAGAAATACGTTAAAGCACGTAAAAATTTAGCTTCTCCTCTATAATTCGCAGCTAAAGCAGCTGGAACTGCGGTAGGATTTGCAGCCAAACCTTCTAAGAACAAATTAGCACGATTAATCGTCGAGTAACCTACCACCCAGAAGTTGGCCAAATACGAATCTGAAGGATCTTGGTTTCCTTGGTACGTAGAATACCCCGTTACCGAGTTCGTCGTACGGTTAACCCAATCCTCTCCACGGATATCATTATAAATTAAATAACGACCTCCAAATAAACTTCCCGATTTAGCTGAACCATAAAGTCCATTAACTTGGGATAAAACACGAGCCGGTGTATTAAATACCGTCGCATCAGACAAATCTAATTCTGGAACTGCGTTCAAGAATTCCTTATTACAAGAAGAAACTGTCATCGCTAAGGCGATAGACAAGATTCCAATTTTGTTTGTGAATAATTTCATTTTCTTATATCCTTTAAAATTATAAACCTATGTTAAGACCAATTGTAAATGACCTAGATTGTGGAATTGAGTTACGCTCAATACCTGAAGCTAAATTTGTATCTCCATTGGTTGAGATTTCTGGGTCAACACCAGCATACTCTGTCCATAAAAAAGCATTGTTTGCCTGTGCATATACACGAAGACTATTAATACCTAATTTAGTCAAGTTGGCAGGAATCTTATATCCCAAAGTAGCCGTTTGCAAACGAATAAAATCTCCTTTTTGAATATTGGCATCAATTAAGAAAGATGAACCATTCGACACGTTATCCCCATAAACAGCACGAGGAATATCCGTAATTTGTCCTTCTTTGGTCCAAGAATTCAAAACATCCACCGTGTTATTCCATACACGTTGGTCACGTAATCCTGCTTGAGAACCATTGTAAATCAAGTTACCTCCAGAGAAAGTAAAGTTCATTCCAAGATCAAAACCTGCATAACGGAAAGTATTATTAAATCCTCCGTAATAGGTTGGCATCGTGTTTCCTAAGATTTGTTGCTCTGAGGAAGCGGATACTGTACGCGTTCCATCTAACAAAGTCCAAGCATCCGCACCACCCAAGTGTTGGTATTGTACTTTAACACCATCTTTTCTGATGTATATACGACGTCCGTTAGCTGGATTAACTCCACCCGTCTTAACTCCGTAAATTTGTGCAGCTGAATAACCCACTTTCGTAATCGAGGTAGTCTCCAATCCAGATGTTGCCGTTAAAATAGGCGTATTCGCATCTACTAAAGAAGTAACCATGTTTTCATTGGTCGCAAAGTTGACGTTCGTAGTCCAAGTAAATCCACCGTTATTAATCGGAGTCGCTGTAATCGCTAACTCATATCCTCGGTTATACATGGAACCTACGTTAGCCAAAATTGAGTTTCCAGGAATACCTTTCGAAGGTGCTTGTGGAACGTTCAAAATCAAATTATTGATATCCTTGTTGTAATAGTTGGCCTCTATTGAAATACGATCATTTAAGAAACTAATATCAATACCAAAATTTGACTGCTCACTCGTCTCCCATTTCAAATCCTTATTTCCTGCTTGGTTAAACGCCAATGTTGGCGCCGCACCATACAAACCAGAACCAAAAGTAGAGAAAGAACCGTAGGCATTAGGAACGTTACCGTTACCCACTTTACCCCATGATGCTTTTAAACGAAGGTTAGAAATTTTATTTCCTAAGTTGGTATTTTTGAAGAACTTCTCTTCAGATATGGTCCAACCGGCTGAAACTCCACCAAAGTCACCCCAACGGTTATCCGCAGAAAGAGCAGAGTTACCATCACGACGATAATTTCCACTTAAGAAATATTTACCTGCATAATTGTAACTGAAACTTCCTAAATAAGCCTCATAGGAAACTTGGTAAATTCCGTTACCCGCAGCTAAGTTGGTTCCATAATTTCCTTGGAAATCAGTAAAGAAAAAGTCAGCTAATCCTTGACGCTGAGCTCCCCAGTTTAACACGCGTGTTTTTTGAGAGTCCGAACCTAAAACCGCTGATATGTTGTGGTTTTCGCCCAACTTCACATTGTATTGTAAGGTGTTAATCAAGTTCCAGTTGTCAGAGCGAGCGGTATTGTTGTAAGCATCTCCACTAGCAGCCCAACCGTCTCCATTGTAAGGATTGAAGAAACGTACGTTTTCTGTATTTCTACGATCCCATGAATAACTCGTTTTAAAAATCAAATCATTCGTAATTTTAATTTCAGCACCTAAATTTGCAATTAAACGCGTGTTTTCAGAAGTAATTTTATCTAAATCACGTACAACCGCTGGATTAGGAAACTGTGCCGGAAGCAAGTTATTCATACGACCTACCGTGTTGTTCTCTAAGTTATAATTACCATCTGGTAGATAGGCTGGCAAGTTAGGTACTTGAGCCACCGCAATACGACCTAAACCTGACGTATTAAATGCCCCACCCGGATTTGATCCCGACATAGGTGCCATATTATACGTATTTGAATAATTGAAATTAGTCGTAAACTTCAACCAGTTTGTTGCTTGGTGATCCATATTGAAACGACCAGAACGACGTTGGAAGCTATTGCTACGTAAAAAACCTTCTTGGTCTGAAAATCCAGCAGAGAAGTAATAAGAAGTCTTATCGGTTCCCCCTGTAATCGTCATGTTATGATTTTGAGAAAAGGCTGTTCTGTAAACTACTTTAGACCAATCTGTATCGATCAAAGATCCATCCGGATTGTAATTTGGCAAGAAAGATTGGTTAGCCGAATTTCTTTGAGTCGCTGATACTGCATTTGGATTTAATTTCAATGCATTTCCAATCGCCATGTTTTTGTGATACATAAATTGCTCAGCATTTAAAACATCTGGCAAACGAACCGCATCGCTTACACCAGCCCATGAATCAATCGATACTTTAGCTTTTCCTGATTTTCCACGCTTAGTAGTAATCAATAAAACTCCAGCACCCGCACGAGAACCATAAATAGCCGCTGATGCAGCATCTTTCAATACGTCAATCGATTCAATATCGGATGGATTAATATCCGCTAAAGGGTTATTGGTTGTCGAGTTAGCTGAAACGTTATCTGTAGAAATAGGTATCCCGTCGATAACGACTAAAGGAAATGAGCTAAGTGATAATGAACTTAAACCACGTACACGAATGACAGGAGGGTTATTCAATAAACCATTAGGTTGAGTGATGTTCACACCTGCTGCTT
>CAMARL010000082.1 GCA_945860325.1 Spirosoma fluviale
CTTTTTTTGGTCGTCGGAGATAAGGAAAAAGCCATTTTTATTGGTTTATGGCCGCCAACAATCCTTGGTTTATTGAATTTTATAAACTCTAAATTGAAAAAATAATGGATATGGATATTATTTTACTTACCGCGGTTATATCGACTTTATTTATCGTATTTATCATAGCGGTATACAGAGAATTCTCTGTCATGGAGAATGAGACCTATGTTTACCAAAAAGAATCGGGTCCTCGAGCAGGTTTAGTCAATTTCGTAGGAAATCTTGCCGTAAACAAATCTCTAACTAAAGAAGAAAAAAAAGTAATCTATAAAGCTATGCACCGCAACATCGCGGACATGGAATCAGATGGAGTTTATTTTGATAATTCGCTCAAAGAAATTGTTGAAAATCAAATAGATACTTTAGGTAAAGATGGGCAAAAACCTGTGTCAGAGGTCAAAGAGAAACCCTCAAAATAAAAAAATAACTATTTTTTTAGGTATTGATTTTTTTAAACCCAATGTTATATGCTGAGTTTTTTAGCTAAATACAGCCAACTGTTCGATCGCTTAGTAAGTCCTAAGCATGTTAGAATGGTGGAACTTTTAATCTTGAGGTTCGCATTAATGGCATTTGTTCTGCATTTGGGTTTTATATTTTTGGCGAACAACGTTTTGTATTTTAAAGACTTCCAGCATAGTTACCTGAAGGCTATCTACACGCCTTTCAGTTTTATATTATTTTATGAGGTTTTGTTGTTAGTCATCATAATTCCAAAGTCGATTTCAGAGTTTATAGGCAAGCAATTTGAAGTAATCACCCTAATTACCCTACGAAGCTTTTTTCATGACATTGCAGATTTAGATTTCGAAAAATCCCTTTCCATCCAAGATGTACATTTATTAAGTCTAGTATATGATTTAATTGCCTCCTTACTTATGTTGGCAGCTACGATGTTTTACTACAAACTATACAAAAATTCACACCGCTCCGATGCGATTAATGACATTCAACATTTTGTAGCCATCAAAAAAATCATGTCATTTTTGATGATGATTATTTTGTTTGTATTAAGCTTTTCAAGTTTATCCATGTGGCTACGAGATTTGTTTGCCGCCATGCAATCGAATCATAATTATCCAAATCCCGATACCGTCTTTTATGGCGATTTTTTCTCCGTGATGATTTTCATGGATGTCTTCTTACTTATTGTTTCCTTCATGTATCATTTTTCATTTTACTTGATCTTCCGAAACGCAAGTTTTATCATTACAACCATCTTACTTCGCATGTCTCTGACAGCTGAAAAACCTGTCAATTATTTCCTAATTTTCGTTGGTTTTGCCTTCTCAATTTTGGCGTTCTTTTTAATCAACAATCGAAAAAATTCACAGACCTGACCATTTCAATGCAAATGATAAAATTTGTTTGACGACGTATAAATTGATTCTAATTACGTGTTATCATATTAATCCATTCCTTATATTTGAGTTTCCAATATTTTGTCTTTTACCTTGATATGTAGATTAAAAAAAGGAAAAAGCAGAAAACGGATTTAATTTTTTGGTAATTAATTTTATTGCATCCATATAATGAAAACTAAGCTACAGTTTTATTTTCGAGGAATCATTGGATTATTCTTTATCATTCTTGCTCAGATGCAATCAGAAGCTCATTTCTCAGCTTATCACATGACGGATTCTAGTTCGTTCAAACAATTCAAAGGGTCAATTTTGGATAGTAAAACAAGGAATGAACTAATCTTTGCGAGTATTACCGTTTCCGGAACAAGCATCTCGACTATTAGCAATAGTGAAGGAAAATTCTCCATTAAAATCCCAACAGAAAAGCAGAATTCAAACCTTATTATTTCATTTTTAGGATATAATAATAAAGTTGTCCCAATCAATGAGTTAAAGCCAGAAAAAAATGTGTTGTATTTGGAACCTAGCAATACGATCCTCGAAGAAGTGGTGGTCAAAATGATGGATGCAAAAAATATATTTTTAGGGGTATTAAATAGTCGATTGCGAAATTATGGAAATGATCCCCTTCAAATGACTGGCTTTTATCGAGAAACCATTCGAAAACGGCGAAACTACGTCTCCCTTTCTGAATCCATAGTCAATATTCAAAAGCAGCCCTTTTCAACAGGTTCGCAAGACGAAATCAATCTATTCAAGGGTAGAAAAAATGCTGATTATGCTAAATTAGATACGGTTAATTTTAAATTGCAAGGAGGTCCATATTCGTCCTTATTCATTGATTTAGTTAAATATCCCAATTTTTTATTTTCAGAAAAAGCATTCGATTTATATGATTTTAGTTTAGAGGATATTACCCAAATAAATGACAACCAAGTGTTGGTTTTAGCTTTCAAACAAAAGCCAACAAACGAAGATCCACTCTACTATGGGAAAATGTACATCGACGCAAAAAGTCTTGCTGTCATAAGCGCTACTTTCCAACTTAATGTAGAAGACAAAATCAAGTCAGGGCTTCAATTTACGCGCAAAAAACCCGTTGGCGTTGAGATTTATCCTACCGAAGTACGCTATCAAATTAACTATCGACAACAAAATGGCCAATGGATTTATGCCTATTCCCGCGGGGATTTGACATTTAAATTAAATTGGAACAGAAAGATATTCAACACGATCTATAGTACCACGTTTGAAATGGCCGTCACAGATTGGAAAAAACAGGACATCAAAGAGAATCAAAATACTCAAAAATTGAACTCCAATGTAATTATGTCAGACAAAGTTTTAAGTTTAGGTGACCCAGATTTTTGGGGAGAATATAATATCATAGAACCTGAAAAATCCATTGAGTCAGCCATCCGAAAAATTCAAAGAAAAGCATTGAATGAGCTTTCAAACGACTAAAAGATAGTTTTAAATAGTAGCAATCAACTCCTAAAAATTGCATCTAACGCTCCGATAATTTTAGATAGTGCCAGCCAGCCATCCGGATTTTATTCCTATTTTTATAAAATTATCCACAAACCATGCAGAAATTATTTACACTTATTTTGCTGTTTTTCTCCTTAGCCGGCCTAGCTAAAACCAATGATCCATATGAGGTCCAGGCGAAAAGAGTGATCATCCACCGCGATGAATGGGGAATTCCACATATATACGGGAAGACCGATGCAGATGCTGTATTTGGCCTAATGTTTGCGCAATGTGAGGATGATTTTGCCCGAGTAGAAATGAATTATATTGAAAAATTAGGTCGAATGTCTGAAGTCAAAGGGGAAAAAGAGCAGGCCTATGATTTATATATCAAATTGATCATTGACGGAAATGAGGCCAAAGAAGAATACAAAACAAGCCCTCTTTGGCTAAAAAAACTATTGAATGCCTATGCAGACGGAATCAATTACTTTTTAAAAACGCATCCTGAAATTAAACCTCGGCTAATCACCCATTTTGAGCCTTGGTTCCCTTTATTGTGGACCGATGGTTCCATTGGCGCCATATCAACAGGCGACATAACCGAAAATGAAACGGCCCTTTTTTATGGTTTGCCAAGGCAATCGGCCCAAGTAAAATACCAAAACCCAGATGAAAAATTAACCGGTTCAAACGGTTTTGCGGTGGGACCTTCTCTTTCGTCAACGGGGAATTCGCTCTTATACATAAACCCGCACGTAACTTTTTATTTTAGACCTGAGGTGCATGTCAACAGCGAAGAAGGATTGTCCGTGTACGGAGCCGTAACTTGGGGGCAATTCTTTGTCTATCAAGGATTCAATGCCTTTAATGGGTGGATGCATACCTCATCTCAAGTAGATGTGGCCGATGCGTATTATGAAACGACAAGAAATAACAAAGGAATCATGGAATACCTCTTAGATGGAAATTGGATTCCTTTTAAGACGAAATGGATTTCAGTCGGCGCACGTAGAATTAAAACTTATTACAATCACCGAGGTCCCATTTTAGCCGCTAGAAATGGAAAATGGATTTCCGTACGCTCTTATAATCGAGCCAGAAAAAGTCTGATTCAAAGTTGGCTCAGAACGAAATCAACCGGTTTTGCCGACTTTAAGCGCATCATGGAAATGCGTGCCAATACCTCCAATAACACCATATATGCCGATAATAAAGGAAATATAGCGTATTGGCACGGGAATTTTGTACCTCGTAGAGAGCCCTCTCTCGATTGGGGCCTACCCCAAGACGGATCTACCTCCAAGAATGATTGGAAAGGAATGCACCCTTTGGAAGAAATCGTGCACAGCTATAATCCCAAAACGGCTTGGATTCAAAACTGCAACTCCACTCCTTTTACTGTTTCAGGTGCATCTAGCCCAAAAAGAGCCGATTTCCCAGTCTACATGGCGCCAGATGGGGAAAATTTTCGTGATCGCAATGCGGTTCGTTTATTTTCTCAAACCAATAAATTAGACTTAACGTCTTTAATAAGTCTAGGATATAACCGGCGATTAATGGCTTTTGAGGTATTGATTCCATCCCTTGTACAAGCGGCTTCCCAAGAATTGGATTTGACTGAGGTCGTGAAAGAATTGAAAAATTGGGATTTCAATGCCTCCACGTCCTCCATTGCGCAAAATTTAGCCGTTCGTTGGGGTCAAAAAATCATGCCTAAAATACCCAAAACCAAGCTATTTGGCGGTGAAACGGATGTTGTTCAAGACATTGAAAAATATGTACGTTCAGGTTCAAAGCAGGAAATGGTCCAAGCCCTTAGAGAAGTGATGGCTGATTTACAAAAGGATTTTGGGACATGGCGCTTGGCTTGGGGCGAATTGAATCGTTTCCAACGGATTGCCAACCAAGATATCAATCAAATGGATGATGAAAAGCCGAGTATTGCAGTACCCTTTACTTCCTCTGCCTGGGGCCAGCTTCCCTCCTACACAAGTCGCTCCATTCAAGGATCGAAAAAATGGTATGGCGTTAATGGAAATAGTTTTATTGCTGCCGTGGAATTTGGCCCTAAAATAAAAGCCTATTCATTGTTGGCAGGTGGTGAAAATGGAAATCCTAGTTCCCCTCATTTTTTCGATCAAGGCCAAATGTATGCGGAAGGAAAATTCAAAGAGGTCTATTTTTATCGGACCGATGTATTAAAACATGCGGTTACTTCGTATCATCCCTAAATTTTCATTTAAACTAAAATTTTGATTAATTTAAAATCAAAATAAGGATCTTATCAAATACCAATGAGTTGGATTTATAAGCCTATGAAAATATTAATTGATTTTCATTCAACATGTAAACGATTCAAAATGCAAAAACGAATCCTAATCCTTGGCTTATTTTATTTTTCGAGCATCCTTTTATTTGGACAAAATAAGGGAAATAAAATAAAAGATTTTGGCTTAAAAAATTACACCTACGTTTCTAAAAAATTACCTCATAGTGAATCCAAGACATGGTATTTGACCTGTAAGATGCCATATAATTGTCAATTCCAACAGTGGATTGAAATTGAGAGTGCCAAACCTGACTCCATTACTTTTAGCTCTTCCAATCCGCTGGTTCTATACCTAACCCCCAAAGAAAAAATAAACACGGTTTCATCAAAAAATATATATGAGGCCAAAAATTGGATTAGTGGCGAAGGGGCGATTTACAAAATACCCGCTGGGATGAAAGTAAAAAGCGTTAAGTATCGAGAAACCGGCTATGATACAAAAATAGTAGGGGCTTTTCAGTCTAACGACGAGGACTTTAATGTGCTCTGGAAGAAAGGAGCTAGAACGGCTTATTTATGCATGAGAGATTGGTATTTCGACTGTCCAGACAGAGAAAGAGTCGGTTTTTGGGGAGACGGTACGCCTGAATTAAATCAGTCTTTTTATGCCTTTGACTCAAAAGCACATGTCCTTAGTAAAGAATTAGTGTTACGAAAACTAGATCCAAAATTTTATCCGGGCCAGCAATTAGAATTTCTAGGGGAATATGGAATTTGGTTTTATTATTTACAAACAGGGGATTTAGAAACCATAAAAACGATTTATCCGACCACTAAAAATTTCTTATTTAACATTTATAAACCAGGAAATAAAAGACAATGGTTTGATTGGGGTAAAGAAAATAAAGATACCCCCATCCTCGAAACCTGTTTTATGTTTAATGACCTTCAGGTTTTAAAAAAAATGGCTTTGATAACAAATCACTCCCTTGATACTTTAGTGATTAACCAAAAAATAGACAGTATTCAAACATCCTTTGATGCTAAATATTGGAAAGGAAATGCCTATCAATCAAATTTAGTGCCGGAGCCTGATGACCGCGCGAATGCTATGGCCATTAACGTAGGCTTAGCGACAAAAGAAAAATGGAATTTGATCTTTGAGCATGTATTAACCACAAAAACTTTTTCAAGTTGCTTTTTTGATCGATGGGTTTTTGAGGCCATGTGTAAAATAGGGAAAGAAGATGCGGCTTTATTACGAATGTCTAATCGATATAGAACGATGATCGATGCGCCATTTACAACCTTATGGGAGCATTATGATCGTTGGTGGGCCTCCCGAATCGATGCATTTGATGACGCGTCATCACTCAATCACGGATGGAATCCACCTGTCATAAATTTATCCAAAACGATAAGCGGAATTAGCCCAATCACTCCCGGCTGGGACACTTATCAAGTGTTTCCTACTTTGGGATTTTTACAAAAAGTTTCTGTGGTCGTACCTACGATCAAAGGACTCATTAAAGCCTCTTATGCGAAAAGTAATTCTCAATATTCCATCCATTTGAATTCCCCTTTAAAAACGGTTGCCACGGTGGGCATTCCCAAAAAAGATTTCGAATCGATCGAAATGATCAAAATAAACAATCGCATTGTTTGGAAAAAGAGCTATAAAAACAATTTAAAAGGGGTAAACAGCATATCAGAAAATGATGAGCAAATTTTAATTGAATTAATGCCTGGCACCTGGGATATCATTTGTCAGGGTAACATTCATTTATCAAATACCAAAATAAGTAATAAGCCCAAAGTCGATTTACCTTCTTTAAATAAAAGAAATTGGACAGCATTTGCTTCAATTACAGATTCAAGCTTTTTATTCAGTGGGGATAAAATACCGATTAAAATCAATGCTCAGAATGCCATTGACAATGACCATTGGACTGGTTGGCGAGATATGACAAAAACCCAATATCCCGGACAATATTTCATGGTGGACATGAAAGCAGAAAATCAATTTAGTAAGATTGTTCTTGAAAATAGCTGGGCGCTTTGGGATAGTCCCAATGAATATTCCGTGCATGTTTCTAAAGATGGAAAAGCATGGGGCTTACCTATTTCCAAAGGTAAGGGCCAATTAGGAATTACCTCGATCTCATTTAAACCCCAAAAAGCTAGATTTATAAAAATAATTCAAACCGGTCAAGACCCCACGTATCATTGGTCAATTTATGAATTACAAGTTTTTAAATAGAAATACGCGTTAATGTCAAATAGGTTATCCTTAAGCTAAATCGACAACTCATTTAGAGGAAATTGTAATCCAAGAATGTATCGCATCGACATATTTTTGGCAATCAATTTCCAACATTAAATCATGGGATCCTCCTTTCAATAAGGAAAGTTCAGCTCCATAATTTTTAGCCGTTTGTTCAAATTCGCTGACGGAAATTAGTTGGTCCTCCATGCCCCCCATCACTAGCATGGGCATTCGTTTCTCCAATCGGCCGATAGGGATTAGCAATTGTAAATAGGCCCAAAAAGATTCCGAACACATCTTGTTGGCATAGTGCTCAGACCTAG
>CAMARL010000083.1 GCA_945860325.1 Spirosoma fluviale
TATCAAAATCCCAAAGGGCAGTGTGGCAACCAATCGACGTGATTTCAGAGGCAAAATTTCCCGTAAAAATGGACGATAAAAAATTAGGCCAATGCATGACCCACCTCGTTTTTTTCCAAACCTCTAAACTTACCTGAGATACTCTAAAAGCCTGAAGCCCTGAATTCAAATTACCTAAAATGGGTGAAGCAGTCGCACGAGCAAATTCATCATCGCCTCCATAATTTGAATAGGGAAAAAGCCCCTCAGGAAAAGCTTTTAAATAATTATAGAGAGGACTAACCGCATGACCTTTTTCGTCAACAAACACGACGGTTGCCCCGTATCCAGAAAAATTAAGTGCACAAATTTGATATTCCGGGAGGGCATTGATCTCAGCAAAAGTCTGTAACATCCATGAACGAACAGCCGGCAAGTCATCGCCTAGAAAACCATCCTCATCAGGAATTTCATTGAAATTTTGTTGGCGCTCGAAGACGATCTGATACAACTCATTCCAAAGGAAAAATTTTTTATTCGTTTTGCCAATGTCAAAAACTGCGATAACCTTCACGCGATCCCCCATGTTATAATCCAGTCGCCTGCGTTTTTTCTCCCCGCGTTTCAATCAACTTTGCGCGCGCTTTTGAATGTCTAAAGTAAGCCAATGGATCTAAAGCACCTCCTAATTCTAAACGAGCCTGAGCTACAAGTGAACGAACATCCGTTCTGAAAGCGGCTTGTAAAATTTCTTGGCATTTAACGACATCATTTTCGTCGCGGGCCATTTCTAACGCTTTTTGATCCACCAATAAAGCCTGAGCATAGGCAATTTGAATCGCTTCAACAGATTGCATTAAGTCTTCTAAAGGATCTTTCACATTATGTGAAGCGTCGATCATCCAACCAAGGTCTTTTGCATGATTCATTCCTCTAGCATCCATCCCTTCCACTAATTCATTGAAGATTAAAAACAACTGATAAGGCTTAATGGATCCAGCGGTTAAATCGTCATCGCCATATTTGGAATCATTGAAATGGAATCCACCTAATTTGCCTTCCATTAACAAGATTGATACAATTTGCTCAATGTTGGCATTGGGTAAATGATGGCCTAAGTCCACTAAGGTATACGCTTTCGGACCTAATTTATTCACCATGGAATAGGATGCACCCCAGTCGCCAACGGTCGTCGAGTAAAAATTAGGCTCATAGGCTTTATATTCTAAATACAATTTCCAATCGGAAGGCAATGCCGCATAAATCTCTTCTAAACTCTCAACCGTTCTTTGGTACGTTTTTCTGAAGTTCAATTGGCCAGGAAAGCAAGAACCGTCGGACAACCAAACCGTTAAGGATTTAGAACCCAAACTCACTCCGTGCTTAATAACTTCAACATTATGATCGATAGCTTGCTTACGCGTCGCTTTGGAAACGTGTTGCAAAGAGCCAAATTTATAAGAAAGCGCTTGGCCTGATTGGTCCTGAAACGTATTTGAATTCACTGCGTCAAAGGCTAAACCATGTTGGGCAGCCAATGTCATAATGGCCTTAGGATCTGATGGAATATCCCATGGAATATGCAATGAAATGGCACCTGAAGATTTATTTAACGAATGTAACAAACCGACATCGGCAATTTTCTCCTCTAAATTTCTAGGTTCTCCTCCCGCTGAAAAACGTCCAAATCGTGTCCCTCCTGTGCCTAAAGCCCAAGAAGGAATCGCAATTTGAAAATCTTTCAATTTTTGAACAAGACTAGAAGGAACATTCACCTCACTAGTCAGAAATTCAAGTTGGCGCTCATGCCTCCCTACTAAACTTTCATTATGACTCGAAATATCCATATCTATCTTAAAAAACCAGCGGCCACTCCACCATCCACATTCAAGGCATTTCCAGTCGACTTGCTCAATAAACCACCCACAAAAGCAAAACATGCATTGGCGATGTCTTCCGGCAATACCGACTTATTTAAAATAGTTCTTTTGGCATAAAAAGCAGGTAATTCAGCTACAGTAATGCCGTAAGCTTTCGCTCTTCCTTCGGCCCAACCGCCTGCCCAAATATTGGAATCAGCAATAACAGCGTCAGGGTTTACTGTGTTTACGCGAATTTGATCTTCGCCAAGTTCAGCGGCCAATAACCTAGTCATGTGCGCTTGGGCAGCTTTGGCTGATCCATACCCCACATTATTAGGTCCGGCAACAAATGCGTTTTTAGAAACAATATTGATAATATCGCCCCCTAAGCCTTGTTTTCTCATAATGGCAACAGCTGCCTGAGAGACTAAATATTGACCCTTCACTAAAATATCATACAAGCGATCCCAATCTTCTTGGGTATGCTCTAAAATTCCTTTTGAAATACTAATTCCTGCATTATTGACGATCAAATCAATCCCACCAAAGGCTAAACTAGCATCCTTCAAAGCTTGCTCGATCGATGCTTGACTCGTCACATCGGCGATCACCGTGGTCACTGAATCGCGACCAAATAAACCAATAAACTCATCTTTAGCCTCAGCCAAACGATCCGGATTTACATCATTTAAAACGATACATGCTCCTTCTTGAGCCATTTTCTTGGCAATCGCCTTTCCGATACCTCCCGCTGATCCTGTCACAAAAGCCACTCGGCCCGACAAAGATTTAGGCTTAGGCATTCGTTGCAATTTGGCTTCTTCTAATAACCAATATTCAATATCAAATGCTTCTTGGCGAGGCAATGACGTATACGACGAAATCGCCTCCGCTCCACGCATCACATTAATCGCATTCAAATAAAATTCATTGGCTACACGAGAGGTCTGCTTATCTTTCGCGAAAGTAAACATTCCCACCCCAGGATATAAAATAACCACGGGATTTGGATCTCTCATGGCTGGACTATTCGGATGTTTACATGTCTCATGGTATGAGGCATACATATCGCGATATGCCACAAATAAAGGCTCTAACTGAGCTTTGATCGCATTTAAATCACTAAGATCTTGATCCGGTGTAAGGTTCAAGACCAAAGGAGAAATTTTAGTTCTCAAGAAATGGTCTGGACAAGAAGTACCTAATGGCGCTAAACGATCCAAATCATTTGAATTGATGTATTGCAAAATGCGCTCATCATCTGAAAAATGACCAATCATCTGCACATGAGATGAACAGAATCCTCTCAAAATAGGTGCTAATGCGGATGCTTGAGCTTTACGTGCTTCTGGAGCCAGACTTGAAATTTTTGATCCACCAAAAACAGGACGAGCAACGCCCTCTTTGGAAGCAATATATTCAGCACACTTTTCAATGACTTCTAAGGTATTGATGTAACAATCATAGGAAGTATCAGCCCAGGTAAATAATCCATGAGAACCTAACATAATTCCTTTTAAAGCAACACCTCTTGAAGCTGCTTCTGAAAGACAAGCTCTCAATTGCAAGCCTAAATCGTATCCTGGACGTTGCCAGCCAACCCAACCAATTTGTCCACCAAATAACTCGTCTGTTATTTTTTTACCATCTTTTGCTGCTGCTATGGCAATAGCCGCGTCTGGGTGAAGGTGGTCAATATGTTTAAAGGGAAGAAATCCATGCAAAGGTGTATCAATCGAAGGGGCTTTTGACGCTAAATCAAAAATGCAATAATTGAACAATTCAACCATTTCATCTTCATGTTCCAAGCCACGATATACATTTTCTAAAGAATTGAATCGGTCCATGTATAATGCCGCACAACCCGATTTTTTTAAGGTACCTATGTCTCCACCCGATCCCTTTATCCACATCACATCCGTCTCAGAACCAGTCAAAGGATCTTTATCTTGTATCTTAACAGAAGTATTACCTCCGCCATAATTCGTTAAGCGCAAATCAGCCCCTAATAAATTAGACCGATAAATGAACAAATCGACCTCTTTGCCCTTCATCGCTTCGGCCTTAGCATCGTCCCAGAGGTATGAAACGTGATTGTATTTTTTCGACATTATTTTAAATTAATTATTATTACTAAGTAGTTAAATCAAACATTTAAAACAAAAATACAATTTAAAGAAAGCCCAACAATCCTATTAGGGATAAGGATAGTCTTATTTTTTCAATTTCTTAACATTCATTGCTTGATCGAAATAATCCACGACTAAATGACTCAATGCTTTTACGCCAATTTGGAATTTAGATTCGTCCAAATAAAAATCCGGCGTATGATGCGCTGCTACTTCGGTAGCTTTTTTATCTGCAGGCCTGGCCCCTAAAAAGAAGAAAAAGCCAGGTGTTTTTTCTTGGAAATAACTAAAGTCTTCCGCACCCATGATTGCATGAATTAAACTAACGCCTTCTTTTCCACTGATGCCAACCAAAGTAGGCAGCATATTTTCAACTAATTTAGGATTATTGTAGGTCACCGGATATCCCGTACCTATCGTAACATCGGCCTTCCCTCCCCCACTGATGGCAATATTGGTGGCAATTTCGTTGATTCGATGGTGCACTAATTCTCGCTGAGCTGGATCAAACGTCCGAATCGTACCAATCATATGAGCACTTTCAGGAATAATATTCTGACGAATACCACTATGAATAGCCCCCACAGTCACAATAGCAGGATTTTCTGAAATATTAACACTTCTAGAAACAATCGTCTGTAAACCCATGACAATTTGAGATGAAATAACAATGGGATCCACTCCCGCCCAAGGATAAGCCCCATGCGCTTGCTTTCCATTGACCTTAATATCTAATTGGTCCACGCCAGCCATCGTCGCTTCAGGTTTGTATTCAATTAAACCTAAATCAAATTGGGCTTCAATATGTAAACCAAAAATAACATCCACTTTAGGATTTTCTAAAACCCCTTCCCTAACCATCAACTCAGCCCCTGAAATAATTTTTTCCCCTTTTTCATTGTAAACTCCCTCTTCGGATGGCTGAAAAATAAACTTAACCGTACCAGCTAAATTAGCTTTTTCGGAAGCTAAAATTTGAGCTACAGCCATCAGCATAGCCACGTGCGAATCATGACCACAAGCATGCATAACACCTGTTTTTTGACCATTGTAGACCACTTCTACTTTGGATTTAAAGGGTAAATTTCCTCGTTCCGTCACTGGCAAAGCATCCATATCAGCACGCAAAGCAACGACAGGACCCGGCTTCCCGCCTCGTAAAATTCCTACAACACCTGTGATGGCGACCTTTTCTTGGACTTCTAAACCTAATGATTTCAAATGCGCGGCTATAATCCCAGCCGTTCTAAACTCTTGATTTCCCAATTCAGGATGCTCATGAAAATCTCGGCGCCAAGCAATCACTTGATCTTTGAGTGCATCAGATTTTTGATTAATGGATGGCTTTAAAGCAGTTTGTGCATCTGCCAGTGAAAAATGTAAAATAAATGACGCGAGTAATAGAAATTGCTTTTTCATTTTATGTCGTTGATGTTCAAAAATTTAATATTTTTTTTACAGAAGAAAAAAATCCTAAGAACGAAGGTACAAAGCAGACGATAAATCTCAGAATTAAATTCGAATTTCCGCTGTGCAACTATTCTCAGGACTCTTTAATAAAATTTAAATTAGGAATTATTTATACCCCCAATTGCTCATGATTTGTAAATCTTCTTTTACGCAATCCATGGCTTTTAAACCTTGGTAGGATTCCTGTTCAATAATAAAATGCTTAGTTCCACCTAATTTGTCTCCTAGTTTAACCAAAGCTAACACATCAATTTGTCCTGAACCTTTGCCTAAAATGGTCGACTCAAATTTCTCATGGCCAGCAGCCGAGGGAACTTCGTCTTTCACGTGCATCGATACAAAACGGCCCGGCCATTTTTTCAAAATTTCTCCTGGAACACCGCCACCATTAATCATATTACCTATGTCTAATTGCTGCGTAACTAATTTAGGATCCGTGTTATTTAACATGATATCATAAAGTAATTCGCCTTCTAATTTTTCTGAGAATTCAAAATCATGGTTGTGATATCCGAATTTCATGCCAGACTTTTGGCATAATTCTCCAGACTTATTAAATATATCCATGTATTTCAATAACAAATTTTTGTCTTTTCGAATGCCCATGTCGATCGATGGGCTAATGACAAATTCTTGACCACAAGTAGCTGCATCTTCTACGGTTTTTTTCCATAAATCCGTAAAGTCTTTTTTCGAATCATCCCAGTGTGGCTTGCCCATCACCGTGTGACCCGATGGCATTTTTAAACCTAAATCATCTAAGCGTTTTTTAAATTCCTGAGCGGACCAACCGTAAAACTTGTGATTCACGTAGTTTGCGTGTTCCACATATTTATACCCCATCTCGGCCAATTTGGTCAAAGAACCCATCGGGTCAATTTTCATATCCTCACGAATGGAATACAATTGAATACCAACTAGTTTTTTATATTTGGCAGCGGCCAAAGATTGTAAGGCCGGAGAGGCGATAGCGATAGCTCCAAGGCCAAAAGCACTTTTTCTTAAAAAAGATCGTCTTGATGAATTCATATATTAGGTTTTTTTTATAGGTCTAAACTTAACAATTCTATTTCAATTTTACAAAAATCGCGTAACTTCGAATCATGCAACCTCTAGCTGAACGCATGCGTCCCACCTCTTTAGAGGATTATATTGGCCAAGAAAAGGTCATTGGCCCAAACGCTCCTTTAAGAAAAGCGATTGACGCAGGGCATTTACCCTCATGCATTCTTTGGGGCCCACCGGGGGTGGGAAAAACAACTTTAGCTAGTTTGCTGGCCGGCGCCTTAAAAAGAACCATTTATACTCTTTCAGCCGTACAATCTGGCGTAAAAGAGGTCCGTGAAACGCTAGAAATGGCCAAGAAAAATCGGATGTTTAATCCTGAATCTCCGATCTTATTTATAGACGAGATTCATCGTTTTTCTAAGTCCCAGCAAGATTCCTTGCTCAATGCAGTTGAAAAAGGGGTGGTTACTTTAGTTGGAGCAACCACGGAAAATCCTTCTTTTGAAGTGATTTCGGCCTTACTTTCGCGTTGTCAAGTCTATGTGTTAGAATCTTTGGAGTCCAAGCATCTCCAACAAATGTTAGAAAAGGCGATCGAAAAAGATCCGCTTTTCAAATCGAAAAAAATTGTTTTAAAAGAAACAGATGCCCTATTTCACTTTTCAGGAGGCGATGGACGAAAATTATACAACCTATTTGAGTTATTAATCTCCTCTGAAAATTCAGACAAACTCGAAATCACCAATGCGCTCGTAACCGAAAGACTTCAGAAAAATTTGGCCTTATACGACAAAGATGGCGAGCAACATTATGACATCATTTCCGCCTTTATCAAATCCATTCGAGGTTCCGATCCTGACGCAGCTGTTTATTGGCTTGCGCGTATGTTGGTGGGCGGTGAATCCCTGGAGTTTATTGGGCGCCGAATATTAATTTTAGCTTCCGAAGATATTGGCTTAGCTAATCCTAATGCACTTTTGATGGCACAAACATGTTTCGAGGCTATACGTGTAATTGGAAATCCTGAGTCTAGAATTATTTTATCCCAAACCGTTATCTATTTAGCTTCTTCCCCAAAAAGCAATTCGGCATATAAGGCCATTAATCAAGCGATGGATTATGTGCAGAATACAGGGAATTTACCCGTACCGCTACATTTGCGAAATGCACCGACGAGGTTAATGAAGGATTTGAATTATGGGGCCGATTACAAATACCCGCATGATTTTCCGGGCAATTTTGTCGAACAAAATTATTTTCCTGA
>CAMARL010000084.1 GCA_945860325.1 Spirosoma fluviale
TGGTATTTGAAATAGGAAACAATGCCCGAAATGGGATTGAAATTAATGTGCACATTTAAGGGTGACATAAAGATCGAAATCTGTCTGCGCTTACCGTTAAAATATTCGGATTCTACGGTTTCTTCGATCACCACTACTTTTCCATCCGCTGGGGCAATAATATGTTGTGGATTTATTTCGGTATGCCGTTTCGGTACTCTGAAAAATTGTAAAATGATCAAATAAAATAGAGAAGTAATGACAACAATGAATTCTCTTAGGTATTCTCGGTCTGGAAAAAGATAGGCAAAAAACGCATTGATGCCCAGGACAATAATGAGTGATGTGATTAATAAAGTCTTTCCTTCGCGGTGTAAGGTCATAATTTAATTATTTCAATGGGTAGCTTATTGTTTTAAGCTTAGATTTATAACTCAAAATTAGCCATTTTCGTTTAAATTATGTCAAGATTTCTCATTCATACGATAAGAATTATTTAAGTTTTATATAAAAAAATTGCATTTTTGGCTAGAATTAAATTTCGATGAGCTATTTCAAATTATTCTTTTTCTTCCTTTTTCTTTCGTTAGCTAGACCAGTTTCTGCTCAAGTAGCTAAATGGATCCATCCAAAGTCTGGAAATATTTACCAGATTAATTTTGAAACAAAAGAGTTCTTTGAAAATAAAGATGGGGCCCAATGGAAAAAAATAGCGGATCTAAGCTTTCAAGATATTAAAAGTTATGATCTGATTTCGGGGAATAGGCACTACCAAGAAATCCCTATTCCAGGCTCAAGCATATCATATTTATTGGTTAGTTGCACAGGTCAAGTATACCAATTAGATCGCAAAAATTGGACTTTAAAACGCATTGATCAAACTTTTTTTCGTGGGGCAAATTGCGCAGCGATTAAATTTATGCGAAATGGCGTATTGTATTCCTTTGGAGGATACGGATTTTGGCAATCTTCCAATGTGCTAACGAAATATGATCCTATTAATAAAGAATGGACAAGTATAGGAGTTAAGGGGGATGTGCCTGAGGCAATTAATGATGGAATTTCAGCATACCTTCCATCAAGAGATGTTTTTGTTACCATGGCTAATCTAAAAGTGAATGATTCTAAATTGTATGAAAGTGCAATTATCGATTGGAACATCTATGAATACGGATTCAAGGATCATAATTTTATAAAAATTGGGGAAATTCATTTAGAAGAGTTAAAGAAATACTTGGAAAAAGACCTCTATCGGAATTTCTTATTCAACGGCAGGTATTTTATTTTGATCGATAAGTCCATTCAGGTGTATCGCTATGATACGATGATCATCATCGATCTTTTAGATAATTTCAAAACGTACCATTGGCTTAATTCAGGTAGATTACCTGTTATGGCAAATAATGACAACTTTAATGAGCAGGAAATACATTATATAGGGAAAGACACTTTGGCCTGGTCATCTAATTTTTCCTCAAAGAATTCAACAACTAAAAAATCTATTCAATACACCATTTCCATTAAAGATCTTTTAGCTGATTCAGAATATATAGGAAAGCTTACAGATGAACCTTGGTATATTGAATTCTTTAAGGTTATTATGCTAAGCCTGGGAGTTTTAACAAGTCTGTTTTTAATATTTATTGTTGGCAACCTGAAAAAAAACAGGCTTAGGCGTAAAATAAAAAATATTTTAGGAGAAAATGAGCAAAAGTTTCTTGATTTCCTTTTGTTAAATTACAATCAAGGCTATGTCAACGGGCATCAATTAATCGCTTTTTTTGGTCGGCATAAAAGTGCTCCTGAATCTCAAAGACAATTTAGATCTAAGCTGATTGACAATTTTACGAAGTCTTTATCTTTAATTTTTCAAGACAAAAATATTTTGGATATTCAACAAGACGAGAAGGATCAAAGGATGTTGAACTATCGATTGAATAGTAAGATTTATAAAATTTTATCTAAGCTCTAGTTATTTCTGAAAGATGATGACGGGTTCAGTCTCAATCGTGTTACTTTGTTGGAATGCCTTGTCTTTAATGTAAATTTGAAACTTTAAGGTATCATTAAATTCAGTGAAAAGAGGTGAATAGCCTTTGTAGAAGGCATACACAAATTGAGTTGAATAGGAAATTGATCCTTCTATTGGACCCGGTTTTTGGTCGGGACGCAATTGGAAATTTATTAATCCACCTATTTTAGGGCTAAATAAGACAGGCACATATTTGCCATTTTTTTTCAATAATACATCCACCTCGAAATTTCTAAAGTCCTTGTATTTAGCATTTGCTTTCATTTCTGCAGCTGTAATTCCAAGGTCCCCATCGCCATCTTCAAAGCGAATACTCATAATAATGGAGTCGATTTTTGTTTTACCTCCAAAGCCATCATTACTTGTTTTGGTGATTTTTTGGATGGATTGAAATGAGATGGCCGGTGTGGTGCTAAATTCAGGTTCCTTCACGCAGCTCCATAAGAATAGCGTAATCAAAATAGTTAAACTGAATAAAAAACTTTTATTAGACATCCAATGCTAAAATTAAGAATCGTAAAGTTAATGATTTGGTTTAATTTTGTATGAAATTCGAAATAAAAGGTATGCAAGAAAATCCTGAGGCTGTGGAGTTGCAAATTGAAGTACTGAAACGTAAAGTTTTACAGGTGGATTCTTCTGGTTTTGAGGATTTGGCCATCGAAATATTTAATTTTCAGGCACTACATAATCCCATATATCAGTCTTTTCTTAGGATGTTGGATTGTTCGGTGGATTCCGTTCGATCGATGGACCAAATACCTTTTTTGCCGATAGAGCTTTTTAAAACATACCAAGTTCAGACGGGTTTCTCCCCGGTGCTTTTCGACTTTGAAAGTTCAGGTACTACTGGGCAAACACCTTCCAAACACGCCGTTTGTGATTCTGAATTTTATAAAGAAAATTCACTGAATGCCTTTAATCATCTTTTTGGGTCACCGACGGATTATCACATTTTTGCCTTATTGCCCTCTTATTTGGAAAGAAATACGTCCAGTTTGGTTTTTATGATGGATCATTTCATTCAAGAATCAAAATCTGAATTTTCTGGATTTTATTTAAATCAATACCCTGAATTAGTAGCTCAAATTAAAGAAGCGTTAAAAACCAATCGGAAAATTTGGCTGATGGGTGTGACTTTTGGACTGTTAGATTGGATTGATTCGGGTCAAGATTTTTCATTTTGGAATGAGGCGATCAAAGAAGGTAGAATCATCGTGATGGAAACAGGAGGGATGAAGGGGCGTAGGGAAGAGTGGATTCGTGATCGAATTCATACTTACCTGATGGAGCACATGGGGTTTAACCAAGTGGCTTCTGAATATGGAATGACTGAATTGTTTTCTCAAGCCTATTCGTTTTCAGACGGAATTTTTGTCCCGGCTAAAACCATGCGCGTGCTCTTGCGCGAGGTGAATGATCCATTTTCACTCGTAAAAATGCCAGGAAAAGTTGGTGGAATCAAAGTCATTGATTTGGCTAATATTGAATCCTGCTCCTTTGTTGAGACGAAGGATTTAGGTTCATTGGAAGAAGATGGCATTCGATTTAAGGTACTAGGTCGCTTTGATAATTCAGAAATGAGAGGCTGTAGCATGATGGTTTCTGAGCCCTAGGTAATTTCGATTAGGGATGTGGGACTAACCACGATGATCCATCCGTATAAAATTCATTTTTCCAAATGGGAACTTCTTTTTTTAAGGTGTCGATTAACCATTGGCATGCCGCAAAAGCCTCCGCTCGATGCACACAAGTGACCCCGATGATCACTGCAATATCGCCTATTTCCAAAGGTCCGGTTCGATGACAAACCACGGTTTTGATGATGGGCCATTTATCTCCGGCTGCATTAACTAATCGTTCTATTTGTTTGACGGCCATGGGCGAATAAGCCTCCATGGTTAGCGCATTGACTTCTTTTCCTTGATTTTTATTTCGGATGGTGCCTATGAACAAGCAAATTCCTCCAGCCTCTTCCGCTTGTAAAAATTTGAATTGGGGGTCGATTAAAAGTGGGGAATCGATTAACTCAATTTTCTGCTCCATGTTTATTTTCGTTGATAGGTCAAAAAGCTATACTGATAGGTATTTTTTTCATCAGTAACGCCTCTTTCTCGGGCTACCACTTCCCAGGTATCTGTTGGGATTTCCGGGAAATAAGTGTCCCCATCAAAAATATCATGTAGTTGGGTAACTAATATCTGATCCGCGACGGCAAGACTTAATTGGTATATTTCAGCGCCACCCACAATATAAATATCTTCTCTTGACATCGACTTAGCCTTTAAAAGGGCCTCTTCTAGTGAATTTGCAGTAATGATACCCGCTGGATTGAATTCAGTCTGACGCGTGATGGCGATCGTAGTCCGATTAGGTAAGGGCCGGCCGATGGACTCATACGTTTTTCTCCCCATGATGATCACATGTCCCGTTGTGAGCGCTTTAAATCGCTGAAGGTCAGCAGGTAAATGCCAGATCAATGCATTGTTTTTGCCAATGACTCTATTTTCATCAAAAGCGACTAATATCTTTATCAATTGTTCTAATTTTTTATCAAAAATAAGAGATTTTTCGGGATCTATTTAGCCCTATGCGGATATAAATGGATTTATGGAAAATTGATAAATTTATTTTCAATTATGCTTCCCAATTTGAGCTCAAACCACTAATTTTGTACAATTTTTGAGCCATACTGAAAGGCCCATCATTTTTGAAATTATAACGCTTTAAATTTATACCATCCTGTGCCTAAAGATTCGTCGATTAAATCAGTCCTAATTATTGGTTCCGGTCCCATTGTTATCGGTCAAGCATGTGAATTTGATTATGCAGGTTCCCAAGCAGCACGTTCATTACGAGAGGAGGGCATCGAGGTCATTTTAATTAATTCTAATCCAGCGACGATTATGACGGATCCGATGAATGCGGATCACGTGTATTTGAAACCATTAGAAAAGGCGTCCATTATTCATATTTTAGAGCGTCATCAAATCGATGCGGTTTTACCTACCATGGGTGGACAAACAGCATTAAATTTGGCGATCGATTGTGATGCGGCTGGTGTTTGGGAAAAGTATGGTGTTCGGATTATTGGCGTAGATATAGCGGCGATTGAAACGACCGAGGATCGAGAGAAGTTCCGATTAAAAATGATCGAGATTGGCGTTGGGGTTTGTAAGGGTCGTACCGCTCGTTCTTTTTTGGAAGGAAAGGAGATTGCTCAGGAAACGGGATTCCCCTTGGTGATTCGTCCATCATTTACCCTAGGAGGTACAGGGGGTGGTTTTGTTCATGACCCAAAGGACTTTGACGCGGCATTAAATAAAGGTTTACACGCTTCCCCTACGCATGAGGTGTTGGTGGAACAATCCATCATGGGTTGGAAAGAATATGAATTAGAATTACTTCGGGATCACATCGGCAATGTCATCATCATTTGCTCGATTGAGAATTTTGATCCGATGGGAATTCATACCGGAGACTCTATTACGGTGGCTCCAGCGATGACTTTGCCTGATACAACTTACCAACGAATGAGAGATACGGCCATCAAGATGATGAATGCCATAGGTACTTTCGCGGGTGGATGTAATGTTCAGTTTTCTTTAAATCCAGAAACAGATGAAATTATAGCGATTGAAGTAAATCCTCGTGTTTCTAGATCTTCTGCTTTGGCCTCTAAAGCTACGGGTTATCCGATTGCCAAAATTGCGGCTAAAATGGCCATTGGGTATAATTTGGATGAGTTGACCAATGCGATTACCGGAACGACTTCAGCTTATTTTGAGCCGGCATTGGATTATGTGATTGTTAAAGTGCCAAGATGGAATTTTGATAAGTTCAAGGGTGCTGATCGCACGCTTGGTTTGCAAATGAAATCCGTGGGTGAAACCATGGGTATCGGACGTAATTTCCAGGAGGCACTTCAAAAGGCATGTCAATCCTTAGAGATTAAGCGAAATGGGATGGGAGCGGATGGAAAGGAATTGCGTGATCAGGATGCGATTATGTATTCTTTGGCCAATCCTTCTTGGAATCGCTTGTTCCATATTTATGATGCCTTCAAAATGGGCATTTCATTTAAGACCATTCAGCAATTAACGAAAATCGACAAGTGGTTTTTGAATCAAATTGAGGATTTAGTTCGTGTCGAGAAGGAAATAGAGAAGTACTCGGTACACAATATTCCCAAAATTTTACTCGAAGAAGCTAAGCATAAGGGATTTGCGGATCGCCAAATTGCGCATACTTTACGTTGTTTAGAATCAGAGGTTTATGATAAGCGTAATAGCTTAGGCATTAAGCGTATCTACAAATGTGTGGATACCTGTGCGGCTGAATTTGAAGCAAAGACTCCTTATTATTATTCTACTTTTGGACAGGAAGGTGCGGATGTTTTGGATAATGAATCCGTTGTATCAACCAAGAAAAAGGTGGTTGTATTGGGTTCGGGTCCCAACCGGATTGGTCAAGGAATCGAGTTTGACTATTCGTGTGTGCATGGGGTATTAGCAGCCAAAGAAGCTGGTTATGAGACCATTATGATTAATTCAAATCCTGAGACGGTGTCAACGGACTTTGATATAGCCGATAAATTGTATTTTGAACCCGTTTTTTGGGAGCATGTCTATGACATCATTCAGCATGAAAAACCGGAGGGTGTGATTGTCCAATTAGGGGGCCAAACGGCTTTAAAATTAGCCGAGAAGCTATCAAAATATGGCATTAAAATTTTAGGGACTTCCTTTGAGGCCTTAGATTTAGCAGAAGACCGTGGAGCTTTCTCCAGTCTATTGAAAGATTTAAATATCCCTTATCCAAGGTTTGGCGTTTGTGAAGATGCGGATAACGCAGCTGCACTTGGACGCGAATTAGGCTACCCATTATTAGTCCGCCCATCCTATGTTTTGGGTGGTCAGTCGATGAAAATTGTCATTAATGAGCAGGAATTGGAGCAACATGTCGTCGATATTTTACGCGATATTCCTGGGAACAAAATCTTATTGGATCACTTCTTAGAAAATGCGATTGAGGCGGAGGCAGATGCCATTTGTGATGGGGAGGATGTGTACATCATCGGTTTAATGGAGCACATTGAGCCAGCGGGAATACATTCAGGAGATTCTCATTCGGTGTTACCTCCTTTTGATTTGTCGGATCATGTGATTAAGCAAATTGAAGATCACACGCGCAAGATTGCGGTGGCACTAAAGACCAAAGGTCTATTAAACATTCAATTCGCTGTTAAAGACGAAGTGGTCTACATCATCGAAGCAAATCCACGTGCCTCTCGGACCGTGCCATTTATTTGCAAGGCATACCAAGAACCTTATGTAAATTATGCGACGAAAGTTATGTTGGGCGATAAGAAGGTGAAAGATTTCAATTTTAAACCGGTGAAAAAAGGATATGCAATCAAGATTCCTGTGTTTTCTTTCTCGAAATTCCCCAATGTGAATATGGAGTTGGGGCCTGAAATGAAATCAACAGGAGAGGCGATTTATTTCATTGACGATTTGAAAGATGATTTCTTTCGCAAGGTGTATGGAGAACGAAATTTATATTTAAGCCGTTAAGTAATCATGTTAAAAGTAATCGCTTTTGGATTAGTATTTTACTATGT
>CAMARL010000085.1 GCA_945860325.1 Spirosoma fluviale
TTTAATCGACTAAATCCATTAATTAATTCTGAAACCGATTGCATATTTTACCCTCCTATTGAAGTCATAGACTCGTTAATAACTCCTTTTCTATTATTTTCTGCTTCAAAACCATCTTTTGGCCGCTCACCAAAAATTTTGATCATGGTATTCTTCAAATCTTCATCCGAAACTCCTAAACGCAAATATTCCTTTAAATCAAAAACACCATCATCATATAAACATGTTTTAACTTGGCCTAAAGATGTCACTCGAATTCGATTGCATGAACCACAGAACGTCCTACTAAATGCAGCTATAATTCCCACATCCCCCATAAAACCAGGAACATGATAATTTTTTGACGTTTCACCGTAGGCCATCGGCACTTCTTCGATGTGGGGAAATTCAGTTTTTATATGGGAAAGTATCCTTCGATAATCCCAAAATAATTTCTCTTCGACTAATCCGGATCCATTAAATGGCATTTCCTCTATAAAACGGACTGAAACGGGGTGCTTTTCTGTAAAATTGACCAAAGGTAAAATGTCCGTTTCATTCATTCCGTGCATAACCACAGCATTTAATTTGACGATGAAATTAGCCTCAATCATACGCATCAAATTTCGGTATACTTGGTCAAAATCATTTCTCCGAGTAATTTTGAAAAAACGCTCAGAATCCAATGAATCGAGACTTAAATTCACATTCTTAATTCCTAAATTTAGCAAAGAATCCAGGTGATTTTCCAGCAAAACCCCGTTGGTTGTCAGGCAAATTTCAAGGTTTTCAATCTTAGCTAATTCCTGTAAAAAATCCATCAACCCAGGTCGAACAAAGGGTTCGCCACCTGTAATCCGAACTTTTCTTATCCCCAACTGATTTAACACATGAACAATTCGGAGCATTTCCTCCCAAGACAACAATTTCTTTTGGGGTAAGTAGGCTATCCCCTCTGCAGGCATGCAATACGTACACCTCAAATTACAACGATCCGTAACGGCTAAACGCAAATAACTCATCTCTCGACCATGATTGTCAAAAAGAAGCGGTAAATTAGTCATTATGCTTTGTGAATTATCCAATATATTTGTGATAGAAAACAAAGGTACAAAATTGACCTCAATCGAATGCCAAACTATAAAATTCTCCTCTTTGGAATTTGCCGTGATTTGCTAAATAATGAAACAATTGAGCATCAAAATGATGGTTTATTGACCTCAGGCCAATTATTACAATCGCTCAAAAAAAGCTATCCGGCATTAGAAAATTTGCCTTCCCTTAGAATTGCCGTAGATCATCATTTCCCTAAACCGGAATTTATGGTGGAAGAAAATATGGAAATTGCCTTAATTCCGCCAGTTAGTGGGGGATAATCGCGCCTAATTCTCTATAGAGTCACTAGATTAGTTTATATTTGCAAAAAAAATAATTCGTGGAAATAAATTTCCAATTTATCGGCCTCCTGCTACTCCCTTGGATCTCAGCGCTTTTGGTTGGACTATTCGCCCATAAAGCAAAAAAATACATTTCCAGTATTTCTATTTCGCTCTCATTCATTTTTACAGTCCTTACATGCTATTTTATTTATAGCCTCTCGGGACAAAATTTAAAAATAGGCTTCCCGTGGATAAACATGGGGCATGAAACTTATATTGCTAGCTTTTGGATCAATTCCTCTGCCAAACTTATCGCCCTGTTGGTCAGCATCGTAGGTTTATTCGTCCAAATTTTTTCCAAATCTTACATGGAAAAAGATGCAAATATAGGCCGCTATTATGTCTATTTACATGGTTTCGTCGGCGCCATGATTTGGCTCGTTTTTTCAGACCAAATTTACCTCTTTTATGGTTCTTGGGAATTGGTCGGTGCCTTTTCTTATTTATTAATTAGCTTTTGGCATCAAAAACCTGAAGCCATACGAGCAGCTAAAAAAGCATTTTTAATTAACCGATTCGCCGATATTGCCTTGATTTTGGGACTTATAAGTCTTAGTGCTCATTTTCATTCGACCTATTTTTCTTCCATGGACCCCATGGCCTTTGACAATCCCCCCTTTTGGATAGGTATGTTAGTGTTCATAGGCGCGATGGGCAAATCGGCCCAATTTCCATTTATGTCTTGGTTGCCTGATGCCATGGAAGGACCGACACCCGCTTCAGCATTAATTCATGCGGCAACGATGGTAGCCGCAGGCGTATTTCTAGGCATCCGTGTGTTCCCATTTTTTGGTGAATCAGTGCATGTGATGATGGCCTGTGTGGGTGCTATTTCACTTGTTTCCGCCGGAATTTTGGCCATTTTCCAAAACGACATTAAAAAAATCCTCGCCTATTCGACGATATCCCAATTAGGCCTAATGTGGATAGGAATGGGTTCCGACGCATCCATGTTCCACCTATGGGTACACGGAATATTTAAAGCAGGATTATTTTTATCGGCAGGGTCCATCATTCATTTTGTCCATCATCAAAACTTAAATCATATGGGTGGTTTAAGAAAACATATGCCCATTACCTGCATCGCCTTTTTTATTTTCAGTGCCGGCTTGATGGGAATTCCATTGACCAGCGGCTTTTATACAAAAGAAAATATCGCTGGGTTTTTATGGGCATCGGCTGAAAATAGCCTTTTTTCAACTTACTATTTTATACTTTTGGGTGCGCTGAGTGTCGGCATGATCCTGACTTCTTTCTATGCATCTCGACTTTTCTACTTGATTTTTTTTGGAGATTCTAGGGAACAAGCGCCTAGGGAAACAGCTCGAAACCATGGATTGCAAATGATCCCGATTGTCATCTTAGCTATTTTAAGCCTTTCCGTGGTAGTGAACCTAAATCCGCTAAATGTCCAGGAATCTGAATTTTTACGTTATTTCGATTTACAGTCCTTTCAAGTGCCAGATGTTTGGCTATGGATTACGGTGTCAACTTGGATCCTAGGAATCTTTTTAACCTATTTAACGAGGCATTGGATCCCTAAAACAAATGTCCAATTTTTATCATTTTTCTGGCCTTCCCTATTCAAATTAATCTTTTTCAAAAGTGAAATGGTTCGATGGATTGAAGTCCAAGTTTATGATCGGTTTGTGAACAACCTAGCTCGAGTACAAGTCATCATCGCACATTTAATTGCCTGGATTGACCGCTGGATCGTGGATGGAATTCTGGTGGGTGGCGTCTCTAAATTAAGCCAATGGATGGGCGCCGGTTTAAGCCGTTGGCAATCCGGTAAAGTTCAAAGCTATTGGATATTGGTTTTTGTTACATTTGGGCTATTTTTACTTTTTACAATTTTACAAAGAGGATGATTGAATCGATATTATCACTGCTAATTCTAATCCCATTATTGGGCTCGATATTCATAGGATTCGGGGTGATTAAAAAATACATTCGGAGCATAGCGATTCTTTTTTCAGGAATTCAAATTAGCCTTTTGGTTTATTTATTCACGAAATTTGATAAACAAGCCACTTCATTTCAGTTTCAGGAATCAAAGGATTGGATTCATTTATCTTTAGGTAGTCTGGGTCAATTTACCGCAAAATATTCCTTGGGAGTTGATGGACTTAGCCTTCCATTATTAGCGCTAACATCCCTGATTACATTCGTAGCCCTATGGAATTCGACAGAAATTAAAGAGAAATTTAATGCCTATTATGGATTGGTATTGCTTTTAAATGCATCGTTAATTGGCTGTTTTTTAGCGAAAGACATGTTTCTGTTCTATGTTTTTTTTGAATTCATGCTATTGCCCATGTATTTTTTGATTGGAATTTGGGGTGGACCAAATCGAAATTATGCCTCCTTGAAATTTTTTATTTATACGCTTTTAGGTTCTTTATTCATCCTAATTATCATGCTGGGGATTAGCATCGCGTACATTGACCCCTATGAAACGGCGCTATTGACAGGAGCGATTCAAGAAGGACAAAGCTTTACAGTCGAAGGACTATTTGCCATTCAAAAATCATTGGCCTTGCAGGAAATCCCGATGAGGCAAATCGTGCATAGTTTTGATATTCAAGCGTTGAGCGATGTAAATAATTGCATGCCGAACAGTTTGTTCAGTCCAAATTCTGGTTGGTTGCTCAGTGGCCTAAGCGGGAGAGAATGGGGATTTTGGCTGTTATTTGTGGGTTTTGCGATTAAATTACCCCTTGTACCGCTACATACTTGGCTTCCAGATGCCCACGTAGAAGCACCCACTCCTATTTCTGTTCTATTAGCTGGGATTTTATTGAAAATTGGGGCTTATGGTTGGCTTAGAATGGCTATCCCATTTTTCCACAAAGAGGCGATGGGCAATGCTCAAATTTTAGCTGGATTAGGCGCGCTTTCCATTATTTATGGCGCATACAATGCCTTAGCCATGAAGGACATCAAAAAATTAGTCGCCTATTCGTCCATTTCACATATGGGATTTGTCTTATTGGGAATCGCAGCCTTCAATGTAGAAGGTTGGCAAGGCGCGATATTCCAATTAATCTCCCATGGTATTTTATCGGCCATGTTATTTTTAATGGCAGGTGTTTTATATAGCCGAACGGACAACCGAGATATCGACAGCTATTCAGGCCTTGCCAGCAAAATGCCTGTTTTCACACTCATTTCAGGAGTAGCTATTTTTGCCTCCTTGGGTCTACCCGGATTTTCAGGGTTTATCGGCGAATTCTTCAGCTTAATGGGAGCATTCACCAGCCCATTATTAAATCCAATCTATTCGATTATAGGAGCATTGGGGATTTTATTAGGGGCGGGATATTTGCTTTGGACATTCCAAAAAGTATTTTTAGGCAAGTATTATACGCTAAATGCAAATTGGTCGATGAGCGATTTAACTCTCACAGAAACACTTAGTTTATATTCATTGGGATTAATCAGTATTGTTTTAGGAATTTTTCCAAACATGTTATTTAGCATAAGCGAAAATTTTGTGTTAAAATTACTTTCCAATATTTAATAAAACCCTACATGAATTCAAAATGGATTCCGCTTTTCTCTAATTTAGATGCTGAAGAATCAAGCTCGGTTAAAGGAATTTTGGATGGATTAGATGAAGGCCAACAAGAGCAATTTGCGGCTCTATATTTAAATAAGAGAAGGGAAACTAGCCTTATATTGATTTGTATATTGGCCGGTTTTTTAGGGTTTGCTGGGGTACATCGATTTATCACCAATCGAATTGGGCTCGGTCTTCTGTATTTCTTTACGGGAGGTTTTCTTTTGATTGGAACCATAATTGACCTATTTAGATATAAAAAAATTGCCCGAAAATATAATACCAAAATGGCGCTTGAAACAGCTACCTTATTGGGCATTTGGAAAAATTAAAATTAAAAACACATAAAACTAAACCTATGAAAAATGACATGAGTCGAAGAGACCTATTAAAAAATTCAGCCGGACTCGCTGGAATTGGTTTTTTAGGCACCTCGATGGAACACCGCTTTAACGAGGCCGACAAGCAAGTTGGCGCCGATTTAAAAGGAAAAGTCAACCACTCTGCATGCAGATGGTGTTATGATAAAATTCCTTTTGAAGAACTAGTTGTAAACGCAAAAAAAATCGGTTTACAGTCGATTGAGTTAACGGGACCGGATGAGTGGGATATCCTAAAAAAACATGATATGACCGCGGCGATTGGTTGGGGTAAATATCCTGAAAAAATGGGCTTACCCAATTTCTTCAATAAGATTCAAAACCACGATAAATTAGTTGAATTCTACGAGGATCTAATTCCTCGCGCAGCCAAAGCAGGCGTTAAAAACCTAATCACTTTCTCCGGAAACAGAGATGGACTTAGCGATGAGCAAGGACTTTTGAATTGTAAAAAAGGACTTCAGCGAATCATGAAAACGGCTGAAAAGCATGATGTTACTATTTCCATGGAGTTGTTGAACTCCAAAGTAAACCACAAGGATTATCAATGTGATCATACCGAGTGGGGTTCCGTATTATGCGAGATGGTTGGATCCAACAAATTTAAATTGCTTTATGACATCTACCATATGCAAATTATGGAAGGCGACGTAATTGCCACCATTAAGAAAAATTATCAATATATTTCTCATTATCATACGGGGGGTGTTCCCGGCCGACATGAAATAGATGAGACGCAAGAATTAAACTATGCCCCAATTATCAAGGCTATTTACGATACAGGATACAAAGGATTTATCGGTCAAGAATTTATACCGGCAAGAGAAGATAAAATGGCTTCTTTGGAACAAGCGGTTAAAATATGTGATATATAAAACCAAGTAAGTGATAAAATACAAACCTTTGCTGGCCAAGGGTTTGTATTTTTTTTTATCAGCATGCTGATCATTTTTCGATCAAAATTTTAAAACAAATTTTCGAGGCCAATTATTAACTTATTTCAGGACTTCAAACCCAGAAGTTCTGATGAAATTGTCATTTTTGCTCTATTTTATTTTGTTTGATTTTTTGGCTTTATGCCAATGCCCCACAATAAATCTGCACCCTAAAAGTCAGACGGATTGTGATGGCAACAGTATCCGAATGATCTGCCAAGCCACGGCAGGATCCAGCTTTCAATGGGAAAGAAAAAGACCACAAGACGGGGTTTATTCCCCCATTTCAGGAGCGAATTTAAATGCGTATCAAATATTCCCAAGCGGCGATGCCAATAGCCCCACGGGCACTTTATATCGAGTTAAAGTCGCATTAAATTCGTGCACTATTTATTCTCAAGCCGCTGAAATCACCCTAACAAAAATTTCCAGTATTTTAAACCCAAGTATTTGTGAAAGGGGAACAGGAGTTTTAGAAGTTCAAATGCCAGAAGTTAGTGCGTCAAAGGCTATTTCGTATCAATGGACGCGCGCTAAAGATGGGGGCAATTTCACGGATATTTCTGACGACGCAAATTTTAAGGGAAGTCAATCTAAAAACTTAACCATTACCAATGCTCCCGCCTCACTTCAAGGGCAACGATTTAAAATTAGAATTCAATATTCCATCACCTTAAACAATGATAATGAGGGTTCTCTGAACAATGAAAATCAGGTAATTTCATGCCCTCGAACATCCAATGAGGTAACCTTAACCATAAAATCAAGTCCCCAACTTGTTCATACATCTTCTTTGTATACGGGTTGTTTAGGAGCGCCTATTTCAATTAATTCAACTGGATGTTCTCCCTATGTGACTCAATGGTACGATGAAAATGAAAATAAACTGGGAACAGGTGCCAAAATTTTTGTTACTCAAACTGATCTTAATCCCAAAATATATAAAGCTACTTGCCTAAAACTAGGTTGTGAAAGTTTGCCTTCATTAGGTACATCCGCCCAGGCATTCAATGTTCCAGCCGCGCCTAGCAATGCCGGTACGCCAACGGCCACCTTGTTGGAAAGTAGCATCATTTTCAAAGCAACTGGAGGCACAAATAATATCTGGTATTTAAACGAAAATGATATAAAAGCAATCAGCACAGCAACTACCCTGAGCGTAGCCGTACCTACAAATTCTGGCACCTCAGCGATTGAATTAGTTCGTTGGGTTTCCCAGAAAGTCAACAATTGTGAAAGTCCCAAAACTGCCATCAGGGTTAGTATACCAGCCATTGTTAAACCTATTATACCTACAGCTCCTCCTGCACCTGTGTCGGGTA
>CAMARL010000086.1 GCA_945860325.1 Spirosoma fluviale
TTCGATTCCTTATTAGTCAAAGGCCAAGTTCCTCATTTTAATTCTTTGCGCTTCCCAAATGACCATACCGAAGGACAGAAAATTGGTGCAAAAACACCTTATGCATACATTGCCGACAATGACTATGCCATTGGATTGTTTGTTGAGCACCTTTCCAAATCTCCTATTTGGAAAGAAACGGCCATTTTTATTGTCGAAGATGACGCCCAAAACGGTTCCGATCACGTAGATGCGCACCGAACAACAGCCTATGTAGCCGGAGGATTTGTGAAAAGAGGATTTGTGGACCATACGCCATACTCCACTTCGTCAATGTTAAGAACTATGGAATTAATTTTAGGCCTGCCTCCTATGAGTCAATATGACGCATCGGCTACACCGATGTTTAGAAGTTTCACATCAAAAGCTGACCTCTCCATATTTAAACATATTTTGCCAACGGTCGATTTGTTCGAAAAAAATACGAAGGAGAATGCGAGCTCTCGTATGAGTGAAAAATTTGATTTCTCAAAAGAAGATTCAGCACCTGATTTAGAGTTAAACCAAGTTATTTGGAAAGCTGTTAGGGGAGAAGATTCCGAAATGCCAGCACCTAGAAGGGCTGCCTTGTTGAATACTAAGGAAGGAGATGAAGATTAAGATTTTTTTTCCCTTTTCATTTTTTATGTATGTCCTAAGCTTTACTAACTTTTGGAAAGTTAGTAAAGCTAAAGGACATAAAAAATGGCTTCTATTGCTTTTATCAGTTAATTGGATTACCCCATTTGTGAGTTTTGGGCAGAAAAATAATCCGGATACGCTGGCAAATGTGGTTGTAAGTGCTAGTCGGCAACAAATTTCTGCGTTAAAAACTCCTTATTCCGTAAGTGTCTTACAAATAAAAGACATCGAAAAATTGGCATCTCGCGCCACTCCCGATATGCTTTCCAATATCCCAGGAGTCTTCATTCAAAAAACCAATTTGGGAGGCGGTTCCGCATTTGTCAGGGGTTTAACGGGGAACCAAACCCTGCTCATTATCGACGGAATTAGGTTCAATAATTCTACTTTTCGCTACGGCCCCAACCAATACCTTAACAACATAGACCCCTCCATAATCTCTAAAATAGAATTGCTAAAAGGGAGTGGATCTGTGCAATACGGATCCGATGCATTGACCGGTGTGGTGAATTTCTTCACACTTCAGCCTGAATTTACGGCCCAAAAAACCTTTGGCGGACAGTTGTCGGCGCGCCTAGCCACCGAAGGAATGGAGCTTAGCGAGCAATTAAAAATGACTTATACCTCCGAAAATACCGGCATCGTTTTTGTGGGGGCCAATAAGCAATTTGGCGATATTGTACGAGGTGGTGGATTAGGTTTGCAGCGGCCAACAGGCTATAATGAGTGGGATTTTTTCGGTAAAATTCGCCAGCAATTATCAAAAACATGGATTTTAGAAGGTTTGATTCAAACCACTCAGCAAAGCCAAGTACCTGTTTTTCATAAAATCCAATTGGAAAATTTCAAAATCAACGAAATGGATTTGCAGAAATACCAAAGAAGCTATTTAAAAGCTATTGGTCAGTATGAAAATCCATTGTTTAAAAAAATCGAGTTTTCTGTATCGCAACAAACTAGCATCGAACAAAGAAAACTTCAGAAAAATACCTCAACGACGCTTCGTGCTGAAAGAGATGAGATCAATACCATGGGTATTTTGGCCGACGTACAAAGTCAATTTTCTTCTACTTGGTCCGCACATAGCGGCATTGATTATTTCAACGACCGGATAAACAGCACACGTGAAGATATTAACTTGACCAATAATTCGATCAAAGCATTAAGGGGACTTTACCCAAATGACGCGGGATACCAATACCAATCCGTCTATTCCATCCATCACTTAGACTTAGATGCATGGCAAGTAGAAACCGGATTGCGGTTTCACCAAAATGTAGCAAGTCTGCCCGACACGACCCTAGGCTTAACTCAGGTAAAATCAAGTGCGCTCGTGTATTCATTAGGTGTAGCAAGGGCGATAAGCCAAGGAATTTCCATCTATGCCAATACAAGTTCAGGATTTAGGGCGCCCAACATGGACGATTTAGGCAGCCTCGGTATTGTAGATTTTAGGTATGAACTACCTGCATTTGACCTAAAACCTGAGTATTCCCAAAATTATGAGGTTGGAATTAAAATTTCAAAAGCCAAATTTTTTCAGGAATTAACCCTTTTCCAAACGGAATTGGAAAATTTAATCACCCGAATAAAAACGAGTCAATTCATTCAGAGTTATCCCGTATACGAAAAGCGAAATGTGGATAAAGCATTTTTACGAGGGGGAGAATGGAGCGGTCGATACGAACTTTCAAATTCCGTTTCCGCAAAAGCCAACATTTCCTATGTGTATGGCCAAAGCGTGACATTAAATGACCCCATGCGGCGGATTCCTCCTTTGCATGGTGGCTTCAGCTTGAGCTATGCTAGAAAAAATCTGTTTGTAAATTCCGAGCTTTTATTTGCCGCTGCCCAAGACCGCTTAAGTGCCGGAGATAAGGCAGATAATCGAATGAACCCTTTGGGAACGCCGGGTTGGGCGATCATTAATGTGCGGGCCAATTACCTATTTAATTCACACTTCAGTGTTTCTTTACAAGCCCAAAATTTGGGCGATGTCGACTACCGAATGCATGGATCTGGAATCAATGGGGTAGGAAGAAGTTTATGGGGCCAAATTCATTTGAAGTTTTAATGCTATATCCTAAGCTTTAAAACTTTTCGAAAAGTTTAAAAGCTAAAAGATATAAAAAATGCCCCCTATTGCTTTTATCAGTTAATTGAATTTTTGAGAATTCAAGGAAGGATCTTCGAGTAGCCAATAATTCTTACATTTGTAAAAATTTAATAGCTGCATTTAAACCAAAAAACATTTTTAAACAATCCGTTGTTTAAAATGTTATTTACACAAAAAACAAATAAAATACAAAATCACTTCTTGACCTACATCAATGCAAAGCCTTTCTAAAGGCTGCACCTTTGCATCATGAAAAATTTACAATACAAATTCGTTTTTTTTCTGTTTCTGACCACCATAAATTTTGCTTGGGGTCAGACCAACGGCAGAATTTCAGGAAAGGTTGTAGATAAATTAACTCAGAAGCCCATCGAGGGGGTCAACATAAATTTAGAGTCGACCAATAAAGTAGGTCAAAGCGACAGCCTAGGTAAATTCAGAATCACTGGCATCCCCTTGAAATCATATAATCTAATCTTATCCATGGTCGGGTATAAAAAGCAAACGCTTTTTAATGTCATTGTAAATGCAGGAAATGAAAGCTTTTTCAATATAGAATTAGAATCTGCCAACAATGAACTCAACGAAGTCATTGTAACTCAAAACCGCAAAACAGCTAAAGTCGCTACTCTTGAATCTCCTTTAAGTGTTCAAAGATTGACAACGGAGGAAATAAAAAGCAACCCAGGCGGAGATTTTGATATAAGTAAAGTGATACAAGCACTACCTGGCGTGGGTGGAGGGGCTCAGGGGGGCAGTTTCAGAAATGACATTATCATTCGAGGAGGTGGGCCAAATGAAAATGTTTATTACCTAGATGGCATCGAAATTCCCGTACTCAACCATTTTCAAACCCAAGGATCCAGCGGCGGGCCTCAAGGCATGTTAAATGTTTCCTTTATTGAAGACGTAAAATTGAACTCTACAGCATTTGACGCGCGATATGATAATGCATTAAGTTCCGTATTTCAGTTTCGTCAAAGAACAGGAAATCCCAATAAATTTCAAGGAAATGTTCGTTTAAGCGCCACAGAATTCGTTTTAACTTCGGAAGGACCTTTATCAAAAAGTGGGAAAACAACTTTTTTAGCATCCGCAAGAAGGTCCTATTTGCAGTTCCTTTTTCAGGCATTAGATATTCCCATAAGACCTAATTTCTGGGATTTTCAAACCAAGATTACACATCAAATTGACAGCAAAACCTCCATTTCATTTATGGCTTTGGGGGCGATCGATGAATTCAGTTTTTCTACCATCAAAAAAGAGACGCCCGAAAAACTGTACATCTATAATTCAAATCCACTCATCAACCAGTGGAATTACACCACGGGAATTACGCTTAAACGACTAACCGAAAATGGATATTTTAATTTGGCCATTAGTCGCAATACGTTTGATAATGACATCAAAAAATACGAAGACAATCAAATTAAAGATCCTAATCTCGTCAACTTATCCCTTCAGTCGAGAGAAACCGAAAACAAATTGAGATTCGATTTTAATACCAGTCAAAATGGATGGAAAATTAGTTACGGACTATCTGCCCAATTGATTGACTATACGAACACTTCGATTACCGTCATTCGAAAAAAATTAACCGATGCCACAGGAAAGGTGATTCAACCTGAACTAAAATATTCTTTTAGTAGCCCACTAGGATCATTCGCAAAATATGGGACTTTTGGCCAAGTAAGTAAAGTGTTTTTTGATACCCGACTAGGGCTAAGTGCGGGATTAAGAACCGATATGAATTCCTTTACAGACCAAGGAAGTGATCCCCTTCAAACCTTATCACCCAGGTTGTCTCTAAGCTATGTTTTATCCGACAAATGGACTCTAAATGGATCCATAGGGCGCTATTATAAATTAGCTCCATACACTATTTTAGGTTTTGCTGATAATAACGGGAAATTGGTCAATAAAAATGCAAAATACCAAGCGAGTGATCATTACGTCGCGGGACTTGAATATTTAGTGAACGATGGATTGCGATTTACAGCAGAAGCTTTTGTGAAAAATTATAGCCAAGTACCTATCTCGATCAGCAAGGGGATTTCGTTGGCCAACTTAGGTGGAGATTTCAACGTGCTTGGAAATGAACCCGTGACTACTACGGGAAAAGGAGAAGCCTATGGTTTTGAATTTTTTGCTCAAAAGAAATTAACGGATAAATTCTTTGGAATACTATCTTACACGTATTACAACAGTTCATATAGTGGTTTGGATGGTGTTTTAAAGCCAAGTAGTTGGGATAATAGGCATTTACTTAGCCTCACCTGGGGATATAAATTTCCTCGTAATTGGGAGTTGGGATTAAAGTTCAGATACCAAGGTGGTGCGCCCTATACACCATTTGACGCGCTTACTTCCCAAGCCAATTTCATGACCCAAGGCGGTGGAATTTTTGACTACACACAATTAAATACGCGGAGATTAAGAAGTTTCCATTCAAGTGACGTGCGAATTGACAAGAAATATAATTTAAAATCGATCACCATTGACGTGTTTTTGGATGTGACCAATTGGTACATCGCCGCAGCCGATGCCGTTCCCTATTATGCGTTTAAAAGAACAGATGACAACAAAGGTTTTGCCACCACCGATGGAAAACCTATTCAAACCAACGGGAGCAACGGTATACCTGTATTGTTGAATAATGACAAGCCTTCTGTTACTCCTACGTTTGGACTGATTGTAGAATTTTAGGGAGGGAGTATTGGAATTGGATCAAAAAATATAAACGCAAAGCTTTTACAAAACCTTTTTTGACTCCTCAATCAAAAGATTCAATTCCGCTTTCATCGCATCGGTCAATTCACCCACATCGCGGCGCGTATATAGGTCGATTTCAAATCCCGTTTTTTGTAACACATATTTCGCGGCTGTCGGATAAGACGTGTGCATCACATCAATATTGTCTGCAAAAAATGCCTGGACCTTGGCGACTTGCGCCGAATCGCCCGCATCATTGAAATGAGTACAAAGCCAGACAATTAATTCCGGAAATAAATTTCCCTGAATACAAGAAAGCCCTTTTGCACCAGCTTGCAAGGATAAAAGCGCATGGCCCATATAAGCATCATACAAACCAAAATTATACCCAGCGCCAGCCTGCACTCGAGCCCTCACTTGTTGGATATCTAAACTCGTATCCTTATGGTAAACCAAACGGCCCGTTGGCAATAAATCTTCCAAAATTTCCACCGTAATTAATCGCTTATACGGAACAGGACATTCATAAATTCCCAAGGGAACTCCCGGAGTCAAATTCATAAACTGATGCATCCGTTCTAAAAAAACAGCATCCGATTCATGTTCTTGAGTTAAAATATTATTTAAGACAATCACCGCCTGGACACCCAAAGCGTGTAATTGATTAGAAAACTCAGCCATCTGTTCCATGGTCCCTTCGATGGTCCCAGTCGCCACGACAGGTACTCGGCCAGCCGCTGTTTCCAACACCGTTTTAACCACATCTAAACGCTCCTGTTCAGATAATTCATACATTTCACTTGATAGGCAATTGGCAAACAATCCCTTGGCGCCCACCTGAATATACATATCGGTCAAGCGCACAAGTCCTTTAAAATCAACTTGGCCCGTAGGCGTAAAAGGGGTCAACATAACGGGGATAAATCCCTCGGGTAATTGGCTCATAAACAATTATTTTTTGAAAATTTTTGACAAAATAAATCCAGTCCCCACAATGCTTAATGTTCCTAAAACTACCGTCATCTTAGAATCCAATGGCAAACGATACCCCTCAGGTAAATTATCTTTAAATGAAATCATGGCTATAATAAAAACACCAATAGTCGCTGCAATTTTGGCTTGCCAGTTGACGACATTTTTAGCCAAATAGCCCATTAAAAAGATGCCCAACATCCCCCCCGCAAAAATACCGGATAATTTCCACCAGACGTCCAACAAACTTTTTACCCCAATCATGCTAATCCCAAACGTAATTCCCATGATTCCCATCACCGCCGTAGCCACATGTAAAATTCGTAATTGCTTTTTGGGCGCCACATCTTTATTCACATAGCGCATGTAAATATCATTCAAAAAGACCGTCGCCGAACTGTTCATTCCACTGCTCATCGTACTCATCGCGGCAGATAATAATGCCGCCATCAACAAGCCCAAAAAGCCTGTAGGTATTTGAGTCTTCATGAAAAAAGGCAAAACCTTATCTCCATAATCGGCCGCTTTTAAAGCCTCCATCGCGATCCCTTTTTCCGCCGCCACTTGCTGTTTTAACTCAAAAATCAAAGCTGGATTTTGACCATAAAAAACATACAGCGCCGTGCCAATCAGGAAAAACAAAAACGAAACAGGTAGAAAATACATGGCACACAGCCAAACACTTTTGGCCGCATCCTGCGTATTTTTTGCCGTATGATATCGCTGAATGTAATTTTGGTCAATACCAAAATTGGTCAAATTGATAAAAAATCCATACATCAATACCACCCAAAAAGAACTGGTGGAAAAATCCAACGAGAAATCCCCTAGGTCAAATTTATGTTCTGCCACCCCTGTTTCAATCACTTGGCTTATGCCCACTTGTGATAAAATAATGCCTAAAATCAACAAAGCCCCCATCGTCTTGATGACCGCTTGGATCACCTCCGTCCAAATCACCGCTTCCATGCCGCCAAGCACCGTGTAAAAAATAATGCAAAAACCAGACACGATAATAATCAATCGCATGTCTAAACCTGTCAGCGCATTCAGTGTCAAAGCAATTCCATAAAATATGGTTCCCATGCGGGCCAATTGGGTCATGATAAAACACAACATCGCATAGGTCCGCGCCCAAGATCCAAAGCGTTTT
>CAMARL010000087.1 GCA_945860325.1 Spirosoma fluviale
TGTGTTTTGATGGTAGTCGTGTTCATGTTTCCCCTAAATTTCTGATTCGCAAACTGCTTGAAATATGCATCTTTTTCAGCCATTTCTAAAGCCTTTTTATGCATCGAAAAATCGTCCGACTGAACCGAAACCAAATAATCCATTTGATCTCCGCGATTTACGTTTAGCAATTGACAAATCGGCCCTAAACCATGTGTAGGATACAAATTGCCATTTTTCATATTGGCCTTTAAGCGCCAATTATCATAATACTGATCTTGCTTAAAATTAGCATCTAATAAATCATGAATATACGCTCCTTCCACATGCAATAATTCACCAAAATATCCTTGACGTGCCATATTTAGCGTCAATAATTCAAAGAAATCATAACAACAATTTTCAAGCATCATGCAATGCTTTTTCGTTTTTTCTGATGTCTCCACCAACTGCCAACATTCCTCTAGGCTAGTTGCTGCAGGTACTTCACAGGCCACATGCTTTCCTTGCTGCATGGCGTAAACAGCCATTGGCGTATGTAAATACCACGGAGTGGCAATATAAATTAAATCAATATCAGGTCTTTGGCACATTTCCTTCCACGCCTCTTCCTTTTCGGTATATGTGATGGGCTCGATATCCATTTTCTTCAAGGCCTTTAGCGCATTAGCTACTTTAGCTGGACGAATATCACAGATAGCCACTGTTTGCACATTGGCAATTCTGTTGACCCTAGTAATGGCGCCAGAACCGCGATTTCCTAAACCAATGAAACCTATTCGAACGGTATCAATTTTAGGAGCGGCATAGCCAGACATATTAAAAGTCTGCTTAGGATCTTTCATTAATTGGTCTATCTGAGCTTGCGCAGCATCTCCAGCCTCAGCAGGAGAAAGAGAAGAGGTTAAACCTATGGCTGTAAGGCCGCCCATTTTCAGGAAATCACGTCGATTGTTTTTCATATTATTTTCCAGCTAAATGCTTTTGAATATGTTGGTAACTTTTTTTGATTAATTCGGCTTCAGTCGTATAATTTTTACGCCAGATACAAGCGGCAGGTAATAAAGGTGTGAAGGCCTCTACGACCAACCAGCCCTTGTAATTCATTTTTTCAAGATGTTCAAATACATTATCCCAATGCACTTGGCCCTCGCCTAAGGTAGCCCGGGTACTTTCCGATAATTGAATATGTCCCACTTCATCGGCTATTCGAACCATCGCTTCCCCCGTATTAAATTCTTCAATATGGGCATGAAACGTGTCAAACATAATTTTGACATTAGGATGATTGATCGCTTTAACCAAGCTGTATAATTGGTCAGCACAACTCACCACATAATTCTCAAATCGATTTAAGTATTCTAAACCTAAAATCACATTTTTTGCTTGGGCATGATCCGCGACGGCCAACATACTTTCCTTCGACCAATCTAATTCTTGTTGGGTCGGTGCCGCACCCGAAAAAACAGCTAAGGCAGAATGAAAAGGTCCAGAAAGATAAGAAGCTCCTAGATAAGCGGTTATGTCAACGGCCTCCTTAAGAAAGTCGATTCCTTTTTGGCGCACCGCAGGATCTGATGAAATGGTGTTCATGTCCGCTCCTAAAAAAGTAACCGTAAAAACAGTTAATCCAAGGCGGTCTAACTCGGCTTTCCAAGGTTTCCAATATTCTTGGTCTGTCACAAAAATAGGTATCTCGACCCCTTCATAACCTACCTCTTTGATATAAGCTAAATGTTGAATGATGGATTCATTCATGTCTGGCCCATAGACCAGTGTATTCATTGCAATCGGGTATTTCATTGTAAATTATTTTGAATTAACCATTCCTCTATAAGGAACATTGATATCTAATTTTCCGGCCCATTTTTGAGGTACTTTTAAACCTAATTCCCAATGTATCGCATTGACAACTAGTCGTTGGAAAGACTCCACTGAAAAATCCTCCGGATGTCCCATCGTGGTAAAAAACACTTTTCCTTTGTACTGATTTTCCCAAGTCCAAGCAATCGGTTGAATTTCAGCCGTTTTATCAGCATTAACCGCTTTACCCATGATCAACCATTCGGTTCCTTTAACAGGATAATCAGGCAAAACTCTATACAACCAAGACCTAACATGGAATTCTGGATTTACCCCTGTTAAAATGGGATGTTTTGATTTCTCAGGAATGACGGTAGCATCTGTACTTGCGTTGTGACCATAATGTGTATGTTTAGACGGTCCACCCCAACCTGGAGGCGCGCCAAAAGCTCTTTCGGCAAAACCATTATAAGGAAATAATGGATCTGTTTTAGGATAATTAAAAGAGTGAGTCGTTGTTCTGAATCCCATAATAGGCTTACCCGATTTCAAATAAGCTTCTATAAGAGCTACTTGGTCAGCAGGTAGCAGGCGCCAACGAAGAAAAAATACGGCCAAATCGGCTTCAGCTAATGCTTCTAAACCTGGAATATCTTTCTCAGCATTTTGATCTGGAAACGATTTTAACACCTTAGTCCTGAAGCCATATTGCTTTTCTAAAACAGCAGCTAATAAGGGTAGTGTCGTCTCGCCTGAATATTCATGATCCCCACAAACAAAAACCACTAAGGGCTTCTTTTTAGCTTTTAATGGGCCATGTTCACGCGAAAAAGTAGGCATGAAAGCCGACAAAATAAAAATAGCGGTAAGGCTAATCTGAATGATTTTTTTCATGATTATTTTTCGATAGGGTGTTCAGACAATAACATATTGGCATTATATAGATCATGCTTATATTCTATTTTAGCACGTATTTCCTTTACTTTTTCAGGATCAATAACCGATGCTTTATTGCCAAATGAATTTCGAACATAGGTAAGAACTGCTGCTATATCCTTGTCCGACATTAAACCGCCATAAGGAGTCATTGGAACTTGGCCCGCATATTTTACGCCATTCAATTCCATAGGTCCCATAATTCCTTTAATCACTAATTTGATCAAACGTTCTTGGTTTCCAGTAACCCAAATCGAGTTAGCTAATGGAGGGAAGCCTGAAGCAGGAAGTCCTTTTCCATTGGTCTGGTGACAAGTATTGCAATATCCTTCTTTGGCATACCATTTTTGCCCCTCAGTAAACAATTCTAAATCTTTCCCTTTTAGCGTTGAAACCAAAGGTGCTTCTTTCTTTCTAACCACATTGACACCACTTGCGTGAGCGACGGCTATTTCGTACGGTTTATCCATCCAAGCATCTAAAGGATGCTTTTTTGCCAAATCTAAAATAGGCAAAGCTGTTTCTTTAGGTAACCAAGATGCAGCCACAAAAGCCTCCATTCGAACTCGACCATGTTCATCTTCAACAGCCTTAGCTAATAAAGCCGCTTGATTTTTCACTTGGTGGCCGGTATAACGTAAAACTTTAACGGCAGCCGCACGAACATGATAATCCTTTGCCTGAAGCAATTGATTTAATAATTTCTGGTCCACTTTATTTAAACCCCAAGAAACCCATAAAGCCTCTAACACATGATGCTCATAATCAGCTTCCTTCTTGTCTAGACGAGCTACCCAAGCCGTAACTTTAGCCAATACCTCAGACGCCTTACGTCCACGAAGTTCTCTACGTACGCGATATCTAGTTCTGTATTCAGGTAATTTTAAATTATCTAATAACTGATCGATCGATGCGCCATATACTTTGGCAGGAGTCACTAAAGGTCTTGAAGGATACGTTACTCGGTACACACGTCCATGTGTATGGTCGCGCAATGGATCACGGGCATTATGTTGCATGTGACCAATCAAAATATTGTGCCAGTCAATTAGAAAAAGAGAACCGTCAGGGGCAAATTCCATGTCGACAGGTCTGAAATTACGATCGCTGCTGACAATTAAATCTTGGCGGTGCTTGGATTTATAACCTGTCCCATCATCTGTCAATTGGTGCTGCTTCATTCCCAAGAATCCAATCGTATTATTAATTAAGAAATCACCTTGAACATTATCCGGGAAATGACGACTTGAAACAAATTCTAAACCTGAAGTAGGACGAACTAAATGTTTATCCTCAATCAAGGTAAATGACTTATGCCCTGTTTGACCATACCGATTTTTAGTTGACCCAGGCATCATCCAACGCATATCGGGACCTGAAGTTTCAGCAAAAAAGTTTTGACCCCATTTATCAAAGGCAATTCCCCAAGGATTAGGAATTGACAACTGAGCTACACGCTCCAAATGATGTCTAGCAGGATTATAGCGCATGAAACCTCCATTCGTTGCGCGTACAGTTCCATAAGGAGTCTCCACATTTGTATGTAAAAATACGCCTTCGCCCATGTAAATAGCACCTGATTCGTCTGTTACAAAGGCCGAAATTTCATGGTGCGTATCATGGTCGTCAAAACCACTTAAAATAACTTCTTTTGTATCGGCATGATCATCGCCATTGGTATCTTTCAATAAAACCAAATTGGTTCCTTGACTAACAAAAACTCCATGCTCGGTGATTTCCATCCCAACGGGAACGTGTAAACCTTCCGCGAAAACAGTTTCCTTATCCGCTTTTCCATCATTGTTAGTGTCTTCTAGAATAATGATTTTATCATTAGGCTTAGCATCACCCGGCTTATAATGTGGATAAGAAGGCATACAAACTACCCAAAGACGACCTTTATTATCGAAGGTCATTTGAACTGGTTTTGCCAAATTCGGAAATTCTTCTTCCGAAGCAAATAAAGCTATTTTGTAGCCAGGAGAAACTTTAAGCTCATTTAAAGCATCTTGTCCATATAAATATTTCAAGCTACCGTTTTTATCCGGATTGAAATTGGTTTTTACGGGATCTAAAGGACGAGTCTTAGCATCTGCAGCAGCCAAATCATACTTCATACCTTTGATCGATGCTTGGATCGCTGCCTCACGATTATCCGTCATTTGACGAATTTTCTCAATTTCAGCAGGATAATTATCAGGTCCAAAAGGATTGTAACGACGACCATATACGTGAACCCCATTCGGAATTTTATAGTCGGTATGCCAGATCCAGTTTTTTTCTGCAACAGCCGCATATACATCAGCTCTTTTAGATTCAATCGCAGGTTTCTTCTTTCCAAAAACTTGATCTGCTAATAATAAAGCTAATTTTTTGTACCCTGCATTGTTAAGTTGGAACCCATCGATCGTTAAATCTTCTTTAGATTCTGCATACCATTTTTTGGATGCATCAAAAGCATTGATAAACAATACATTATTTTTCTCACAAACCTCCTTCATCGCCTGCGCATATAAAGCAATGTTTGCGTTCTGCACGGTACCATTAGGTAAATCTATTTTGGCAGTTAAATCTTCGAAAGCTGTCGGAGATACGATGGCAAGCTGGGGCGCTGAAACATCATTGTATTTTTGGGCCAACGTATGCTTGATGAATGCCTCGAGTTCAGCCTTATAATTTGCGATATTAGCTTTTCCCTCATAGGATTCGCTATACCCAAAAAAGCCGATCACCACATCCATTTTTAAACGACTCATCCATTGGTCATGCGTTTCGATATGGCCTTCGCTTTGTGAAGGGTTAGCAAATTCCGTTTGGAATTTTTCCGCGCCTGGAAAAGCCCAAGGTGCAAATCTAGCTGAGTGTGGTCGGAACCCTGGAGTATCTCCCCCATCACACATATTGCGAACCATCAAATTGTTTTCAGGATAGCGAAGATGTAATTCTGTCTCAAAATGATCATAATTAATCATGCGAGAGCCTAAATTACCGCCTACTAAAGCGATTTTGGTATTTTTTTCAATCGATAAAAAGGTAGGAGCCAGTGGCTGAAAGAAACTAATCGTAAAAACTGAGATTACAATAAGGATCAGTCCGAGTTTTATTTTAGAGGACATTTTGAATAATTTTTATAAGTAAATAGGTTTTTGAAATATTAAATTAAGGATAAATTTTAACTCAACAAAGAAATATTAATTTTCACGTGTTTAAATGAAAAAATTGTTGCCTATTCATTTCTTTCAGAGCTAAGATTTATCATTGTTTAATACAAGTTTATAGTTCCACTGATATTGAAAATCCCTAAAATCAAATGGGATTAAAAAATGTAAGCAAAAAAAAGACCCGCATTTCTACGGGTCTTTTTCAAAAGAAGGATGTGATTAAAGTGTTAATTCACCCCAACCAGCACGATACTGACGCTTAACGAATTGGTTAGCCGCATCGAAGTTGGTCACGCGCATATTTTGCTGATCCCAAAGTAATTTTGTGTTTGAACCTGGATAATACATTCCGTTTCCTGTTTTACGAGGGAAAGGCATGTCAGCCACACGAATGGCTAAGTTGGCCATTAAGATCGCCTCAGTCAAAGGACCTGCCAAATCAAAAGGAGAACTTAATTGTTTTTTACCGTATCCAGCAATGGCACCTTCCACCCATTGCGCATAATGTCCGTCGGCACTGCCAGGAACACGCTCCAATTTGCGAGGCACTTTAACTTCTTGATTTCTAGATAAAGGCAATAAACGAGGATTAGCTGCATATTCACTAGCCATCATTTTTCCTTTGGTACCAATAAACAAGATACCCGAATTACCATCACCAAACATTTCGTCCGGTCCTAATTCTTCTGGACGCTCTGGCTTAATTCCACCATCCATCCAATGCATGGTTACAGGTCCTTTTGTACGATCCGTTTTAGGGAAAGTCAACGTTGCATGACTTGATGGAGGGCAAGAGTCTAAGAATACACCTCTTTTTCCAAAAGCTGTAAATACACTACTTACACTAGCTTGAACATCAGATGCGTATTTCAAACCTAAGACACGGAAAGGAGCTTCCATTAAGTGGCAACCTAAATCACCTAAAGCGCCTGTACCATAATCCCACCAACCACGCCATGAGCCTGGAATCAAGTTTTCAACATAATCTTTTTGAGGAGCAGTACCTAACCATAAATCCCAATCTAATCCTGAAGGAGTAGCAGGCTTAGTGGAAGGCCAAGGAATACCTTGTGGCCAAATAGGTCTATTGGTCCAAATTTGAACCGTATGAACATCCCCAATAATGTCTGCGTCATACCATTCAACCAATTGGCGTACTCCGTCTCCAGAGCTACCTTGGTTACCCATTTGAGTAACTACTTTATATTTTGCTGCCGCTTGGGTCAACATACGAGCCTCGAAAATATCGTGCGTCATTGGTTTTTGCACATATACGTGCTTGCCCAATTGCATGGCAGCCATGGCTTGAACCGCATGGTTATGATCCGGAGTAGAAACAGAAACAGCATCGAAATTCTTCGATTCCACTTCCATCATTTTACGCCAATCTTTATAATATTTTGCTTTGGGATAAGCAGCGATTGAATCTTTAGCCATGCGATCATCTACATCACATAAATAACCAATATCCGCTTTACCGCTATCGTAGAAGTATTTTAAATCTGATCTACCTTTTCCACCTGCTCCGATACCGGCTACCACTAATTTATCGCTAGGTGCTAAAAAGCCTTTTCCGCCTAATACGTGACGAGGGACAATCATGAATCCAGCAGAAGCTAAGGAGGCTGATTTCAAAAACTCCCGACGGGAGTCCAATATTTTTTTCTTTTTCATTAGGTTTAAAATTTGAACTTTTAAAGCTAAATAAAAAA